>CAZFOX010000381.1:0-5691 GCA_964520565.1 uncultured bacterium
AAGCCGCTTACAAGGGACAATCGGGAACCAACGAATTCAACCACAATTTCAATGCACTCAAACCGGGAATTGCGGAAGGTTTGGGACTGCGGCCTCTAGCATTAGGCGAATTCGCCCTCATCGGCAGCGGTCCCGATCAAGTATTCGGGATTGCCGCTGGAGCCAGCGACCCCCATCGCGGCGTTTCCTACAACGCCACGAATGGATTGGTCAGCGTAGGCGATATCGTTTTCCGCTCCGGCGGCGGGAATTCGAACTAAGACTGAATCGAGGCGATCTGCCAGAATTTCAGATAATTTATGGATGGAATTGGGAGCCGGGTAGTATTCCGTAGATTGAGGACCGCCATGTCACACTATTCGAACGAACAGGACAAGAATCAATCCACTATTCCTGCGAACTTGCCCATAACCAGACTCCTAGAAAAACTGGTTGAATCGACACCCCAAGGAATTCTGATTCTCGATCAAACAGGAAATATTCTTTTTAGTAATTCCAGGGCCTCTTTGTTATTGCATGCAAAAGAAAAATTAATCGGTCGATCGATTTATGAATTCTGCTGGAACGAAGACGATCGCAAATCGCTGCGAACGTTCCTGGAGACAGCGCCGAATCCCAAACAACCTTCTTTTATCCACATTCCTTTTCCCTTTCAGTTTCGGACCGATATCCAGAATGACATCCATCTACGTTTGTACAGCGATTGGCACGAGGATTTTGTCTTCTTGTATATGGAAGACAGTAGCGAAATCCTTACGTTGGAACAGGAATTACGGAGTTTCAAGACCGCCATCCAATCCGCCGACGACGCCATCTTTATCTTCGACGAACGGGGAATGATATTTTTTACCAATCCCGCATTTGAAGAACAAGTCGGTCTTCCCCAGGAACAAATCCTGGGTAGTGAAATTCAGTGTTTCTGGAGCGATCTCGACAAACCGGAGGTTCACATCGAAATTTGGCGTTGCATTCAAAACGCCTGGCCCTGGTCAGGAGAAATGACCTGGCTGCGCGGCAATCGTTCGACCTATAACGTCGAAGTGCGGATGACACCCATCCTGACCGAAGAAAAAAAGGTCGTTGGATTCATCTGCGTTCAACGCGATATCACCCATCGGAAAAAGATCGAAAAACAACTGCTCGATTATTCCGACAATCTGGAGCGGATGGTAGCGGAACGCACCGAAGAGCTGGCCAATTTGCACGATATCGCCCAATTATTCCATAGCACGGAAACATTGGACAAACGATTGCGTCTTTTATTGATCTCCGCCACTGCCGATGAAGTATTTCGTTTTAATCGAGCCTTTCTGCTGCTCGTTGACAAAAAACATGAAAACCTGGTCGGACGTATCGCATTCGGCCCCTCCAGTCCAGAAGAAGCCGGTATGATCTGGCACCGGGTGAAATCGCTTCCGCATGCCGAATCGTTGGCCGATACGCTGCAAACCTATCTGGATTATGCGGGGGAAGGAGAAAACCGCGCCAATCAAATCGCACGGCGCTTGAGCGTTCCTCTATCCCAGAATTCCTCCATCCTGGTTCAGGCCATCCAACGACGATGCGCGTTGGTTGTGAAAGGTGGGAAAACCGATGTAAATTTCGATCCCATTATCCTTCAACAGTTGGAAAACGACCATTTCGCCGTTATTCCCATGCTGGTTCAAAATGAACCCATCGGCGTGCTGGTCGTGGATAATATTATCAACCATCGTCCCATCGCCGAGGACGACGTTCAATTGCTCGAAATTCTGACCGCCCAGGCAGCCCTGGCGATTGCTCATGCCGAAGCCATGCAGGAGCTGGCAAGGAAAATCAAGGAAATAGAAACGGCGTACGCCGAACTGCGATCCAGCCAGGAGAAACTGATTGAAGCCAGCAAATTCGCGGCGCTCGGCCAAATGGCGGCCACAGTCGCTCACGAGATACGAACGCCCCTGGTTGCGATTGGCGGTTTTGTGAATTTACTCTTAAAGAAACGCCAATCCAGCGATCCCGAATTTACTCATTTAAAGATTGTTCGGGACGAAGCACTACGCCTCGAAGACGTTTTGAATCGTTTGCTTTTTTATGCAAGACCGAGTTCACCTCAATTGGAACCTCATGATATTCAACCTCTTATCGACAGCGTTCTTTCTTTACTGGATTCTGAAATGAAAGAATACGGGATTACCGTAGAAAAGTTTTTTGCGCCCGTCCCGCCTTTTACTTTCGACCGGAATCAGATACGGCAAGTGCTGATGAATATTTTCCAAAACGGTATTCAGTCGATGGAAAATGGTGGTAAACTATCTATAGGAACGGTGGAAGAAGACGGGCAGGTTTTAATAAAAGTACAGGATACGGGGGTGGGGATCGCTCCCGAAAATCTATCGCGAATTTTCGAGCCGTTCTTTTCGACCAAACATGCCGGGACTGGATTGGGTATGCACGTTTCACAACGAATTATTCAAAGCCACGGAGGATCAATATTCGTCAAGAGTCATCTCGGAACAGGGACGGAAGTTACGATCCGATTGCCAAGAAAACTGGAGAGACTCCCATGAAAAAAATTCTGGTCATTGAGGATGAGGTTCATTTGAGGCAATTGTATCAAACCGAATTGAGCGAAGATGGGTATGAGGTAATCCTCGCGAAAAATGGATTTGAAGGCATCGATTTGTGCAAATCAGAAAATCCAGATCTGGTTGTGGTCGATATCCGAATGCCAGGTATGGATGGATTGGATACGATTTCCCGGCTTCTCGAACATGACCGTCGCCGCCCTGTGATTATTCATTCGGCGTACCCTCACTATCAAGACAATTTCATGAGCTGGAATGCCGATGCATTTATCGTGAAATCGGGCGACCTGACTGCTTTAAAGGAAAAAATCAATTCTTTTCTGCAACCCGCAAACTCCCGTTAATCGCGGGAGTTTATTCCCTTTTTTTGCCGCGGAGACGATTCCACCTGGTGACAATCCAATCCTTCACTTGATAGAAAATTTCCTGGATTTTTTTAAATAAGCGTTTCGCCCAGGGGAATTCGATACTCAGAATGGCTATCCCGGCCGGAATCACAACAAAGGCCGGTCCCGGGGTCACTAGCAGGATTACTCCCACAAAAATCACCACCGAACCGACGACTAACACGACAATTTTCCGAACCTGCCTCCAGGTGATATCGGCTATTTCAATCAGATCATCCGCAAAGGAGATTTGTGGAGATTCACTTTCTTTTCGAGGAGCAAGAAGAGAAGCCACAATACCAAAAACTAACACTCCACAGATAATATAGAGCGAAACCGATGTGGGGATTGGATAATGATGCGACAGGAGCATTTTTACTCCTATATAAGCGAGAAGCACGACGAGGCACAAACGTAAAAAACGAAACTTGTTGATGACTCCTGCCAAGGCGAAATACAGGGATCGCAATCCGAGTATGGCGAAAATATTGGAGGTGAATACGATGAAAGGATCGGTTGTCACGGCAAAGACCGCGGGAATCGAGTCGACGGCAAACATTACATCGGAACTTTCCACCAGGAGAAGAACAAAAAACAGAGGCGTTGCCACGATTTTCCCATCGAGCCGGGTAAAAAGACGATTCTCTGCCAGCGTGGGAGAAACGGGGAATAATTTTTTGGCCAAGCGCAAGAGGAGATTTTTTTCCGGTTCGATCGATTCGTGGCGGTCGATCAGCAATTTGATGGCGGTAAAGATCAGAAAAACGCCGAAGACATAAATAATCCAGTCGAATTGACGAATCAGAGCCACGCCCGCTCCGATCATGATCCCCCGCATAATCAAAGCGCCCAGGATACCCCAATACAAAACCCGGTGTTGGTATTTCAAGGGAATACGGAAATAAGAAAAGATCAGCGCAAAGACAAAGATATTATCGAGGCTTAACGATTTCTCGACGATATACGCGGTTAAAAATTGCAGGGCGGCCGTTTTTCCATTCACCGCATGACCGCCGACCAATCCCGCTCCCAATGAATGATGTTCGTATAGAAAATAGACGCCGACATTAAACAGTAGCGAAAGCGCCACCCAGAAAATCGTCCAAAGCAAGGCTTCCACGATTCCAATGGCGTGGGATTTCCGATTAAAAACGCCCAAATCCAAAGCCAGCAGCGCAAAAATTAATGCTAAAAATCCAATCCAAATCCATATTGACATCGAGTTATCATCCAGGGATCAACTCGTTCATATCCCCGGACGATATGCTATCCACAACGATTTCCAGCCGGGTGAAAGACGAGCGTGAAATTATAAACGTTATCTAAACCGATTCATCATGGAATCCAATCCATTAAACGAATACACACTATCTCCGCTTTGAACGAATTCTGTGGACTGGAATGGACGAATAGGGAGTCAATTCTTTCCAGCAAAGCGGTAAATCATGAATAGAGAAGTCTTGAACGGAGTTACGTTTTCAAAAAGGAAAATTCCACATTCCTCCAGAAAACGAAAAAACTTGAGCGAATTAATGCAAATCACCCTCCAAGCGCATTATAGCGGGATGAATCCAATTATAAAATCCGAGCTCCTTCTCCAATTCCACTATCGATGATTTCACAAGACCGTCCGTAGTTCTGCAAGAATCGCTTGGAAATTGTTTCGATAAAGAAGTCCACCCGGTCGGCTTTCACCAGATTCACCGTCCACCCCCCAAATCCAATGCCCAAGAGTTTCGCTCCCAAGCAACCTGGAATACGAACCGCTTCATCCACCAACCAATCTAACTCCGGACAACTGTTTTCGAGTAAATCCCGGGAACTGTGATGAGACTGGTGCATTAATTCTCCCAAATGAATCAAATCGTTCAGTTGCAGAGCCGCCACGCCGCGCAAGACTCTTTGGTTTTCGTAAAGTACATGGCGGGCGCGCATGCGTTGCACATCATCCAGAATATCCTCCAAATCCATAAATTCGAGAATGGCAATATCGCGTAAGTTATTCACCTGACGACCGATATGTTCACCCAAAGTTCGCGCCGCGCTTTCGCATTGCGAACGGCGGCTTCGCCATTCATCCATTGCCTTTTCATTCCGCACCCCGGAATTACAGAGTACAATCCTCGGCATTTCGATAGAAAGAGAATACGTTTTATGATGAAGCGATTGGCAATCCAAGAGGAGAAATTGGTCTTTTCCCCCGAATAACGCGGGGATGGAATCCCTGTATCCGGAGAGATTCCCGCCAAGATCGTTTCCGGTTCCACCGCATATCTTCGCCAACGACAAGGTATCTTTTTCGAAAGGATACAGCGCTTTTACCAGGAGCAGCGTTGCTACCTTCAACGCGGCCGAACTTCCAATATCCCTGCCAAGGGGAAGATTACCACCCGCTACGGCTCGAAATCCCCCTACTTTGATTCCCCGGTTTTTCATTTGCCACAACACATTTTTGATTGGATCTGCCCAGGGATGTGCCGGGTCTTTTTCTAACAGTTCCAGGGAGAAACAAATTTCGTCGTCCAGGCAATGCGAATAAATGGAAATAAAGGACTCCTCCATAGGTTCCCCATGTAAAGTAATCCTTTGATCCAGCGTAACCGTTAAAACAAAACCTCCGTTGTAATCGGTATGATTCCCCAATATCTCCACCCAACCCGGCGCTTGTACGGCTGCTTGGGGATCCCGTTGATATCGTTTCCGATATAAGACATCACCGCCGACAGATTGATTCATCGATT
>CAZFOX010000382.1:0-5678 GCA_964520565.1 uncultured bacterium
CCAATTTTTGGAATTGCATTGGCGATTGTCTGGGTTCAAAGAGAATTTTCCTGTCTTTTACACGATCGGAAGCGTCAAAATAATGTTCCAGGTTCAGGCCGGCGTATTGTGGAACGAAGAGTGTCTCGGATTGATGGATGGAGGTTAATTGAAAGATACCATTGTATCCTTTTTTATGACTTTGCCAGGCGGCGTTATTCCCGATCAGGCAACGAAGCTCCTGAGACTGAAATTGACTGTAATCCAGAACTTCGGTAGCCGCATAGGACAGGTTGAAATACAATCCCAAGAAACAGAAAGAGATACTCAATCGCTTCAACATGGTATATTCTCCCCTTTGTGATTGGAAATTTCAGTTTTATTATAGTGGGAAATTTAGAAATGAAATTCTCTCACAACTGGCGTTGTATGTGGGATAATACATGAAGAAACACAATCCACGTAGTTTCACTAACTTATTGAGACTGATTGGTTTAACAATCCTGACAGCGGGCTTCTATTTAGCTCTAAAGATTCAGGGTAAACTGAAAATGTAATTTTTATCCCTTGACTGTCTGAAGTAAAATCATCTCCCCAGCCGTTTCGTGGACTTCAAAATGGATGTTCTTATTAAATGTCTCCAGGAAAAGATCCTTTTTCCGTTCCATACCTGCACATTCATCCATGCAAGAATCGGTAGATTCTGCATGGATGGTCACATCATGGTGTGAAATCGTGCATTCAATGGCGCTAATGCGAGATTTATGTGCATCATCCATGGCATCCGCAATCCGGAGAAATGCCGACAGTTTTTTAACGATCATTTGATCGGCGTCACTGAGTAACATGAAAGGGGAATGAGAGGATTTCGGTAAGGATCGGCGATGATATCGGGCGACATTAGCGACTATGCGCTTTTCCCGCTCGGACATGGCTGGAAGATCGGCATTGAGTATCATGCGTAAACTGTGCTTATGGTGCTTGGCTCCCGATATAGCCCAGCCGATATCGTGTAGTAGCGCCGCGCATTCGAGGAGAGTTTTTTCTTCGATTCCCAATTGGTGGAGCGATTGGAGTTGGTCGAATAAATCCAGGGCGAGTTTACAGACTTGAAATGCATGTACTGTTTCGTGATTGATCTTCTGTAATAAACGGGTCGCCTGACGTCGTTGCTCGATCATTTTTTCCACGGATGGCATGGGCTTTATACCTTATCAATTATGTTGGATTTTTCCGATTCTTCTCAATCAGCGATTTTTCCCTTCTCCCAGATTCTTTATTTCCTTGATATTAAACAATATAAAAGTATTCCAGTTTTGTCCTCAATAATTTGATTTAAGGCATTTCTTCACTTCTATTCAACGCTGAGATTAACATAATGTTAACATATTTTATACAAAATGCCCTTAAAATAAATAGAGAGATAATAAAATTCTGTTCAAACTTTAATTTTATTAAAGTGAATTTTAATATTGACAAAGTGATTGAATTTGAATATTATTAAATATGGATTGAATTTTATTTAAGAACAGGCAAAGAATCATGGAGATATCAAGAATTCCCGAGTGGATTAAATCGTTGGCGGAGGAGGATTATCAATTCTTGAAGCGATTTGTTATGGTCTCGGGTTCTCTCAAGGCATTGGCCTTGGATTATGGCGTATCGTATCCAACTATTCGGATCCGATTGGATCGATTAATTGCCAAAATCGAGGCAGCGGAAGACCAGACAATCCCAGATGATTTTCATCGGCAAATGCGGATCATGTTGGCTGATGGGATGATCTCTCCCCAATGTGCGAAGCAATTGATTCAAGCCCACCGGGATGTGGTGGCGGCGCTGGATAAAACAAAAAAGACAGGAGAAACAGAAAAATGAACCCTATAAAATGGATTATCGAAGTATTCTTCTTCCTCATCTTCAACGTATTGGGTGTGTTAGCACAGGATGGATTGTTTTCAATGGATCAAGCCTTGGATTTAACCGTTTCGGTTCCAGATGGAGTTACGATCGAGAAAGGTGAGAAGGGAACTGACTATAGAATTCAATCCAAAGGAAACGATCCGGTTTTTATTCCGATTTGTGAAATTCCTGTTGGAATGGAAGATTGCCAATTATCATACACTGCCAGAATGAGTTCGGAGGAAGGCACCCAAAAGGCTTATTTGGAAATGTGGTGTGTGGTGAATGGAAATTCCTATTTTTCCAAAGCCCTCGATCAATCCTTTATCGGCCGGTCGGGTTGGAAGGATGTCTCTACGCCTTTTTTCTTAAAGAAGGGAGAAATCGCCGAGAAAGCGGTTTTAGGAGTTCGTTTTGAAGGGCCGGGAACCGTAGGTATCGACCGCATCGCATTATTTCGTTTGGAGAATGCATTTTGGGGAGATGTCAAACAAAATTGGCAATGGATTCCAGGAACGTTGTTTGGTGTTTTTGTCGGATTGTATGGTGGGATTGTGGGATTTTTTGCTCCACGAGGCAGGGCAAAATCGCTGGTATTTGGATTGGGTATCTTTTTCGAATGTTTGGCAACGATCCTGTTGTTTGCCGGGATGATTCTATGGTTGTTGGGGCAGCCTTTCAATAATTGGTATGGTCTTCTACTTCCGGGGATCATCGGATTGGCCGTAATGACTCCTCTATTTTTCTCTATCAATAAAATCTATGCAGAGGCGGATAATCGAAAAATGCAGGCGCGGGATTTAGCCCTATAAGACGAAACGGCCAAAAGTCATGAACGTAAATTCGATCCACAAGACTTCGTGGATCGATCCAAGTGACTGGTACAAGACATAGTTTGAGTTTCGTCTTGCAGACACTCTTTGCCAGATTATCATATAATTGAAATATCGGGAGATTAACGATCTTCCCTAACCTTCCTTTCAAGAATTTGAATCCGTTATGGAGTCAGCCATGAATCCAAGGCATGAACAGGTAACGTATCAATCGGAATCTCGTTATCCGTTGCATAGGGAGTAAACTGAACCATCAGGCGAAGTGAATCGATAGATTTTTCCAGACGAATCGATAGTCTTTTCATCTTCTCGTTTTGTCTTTGAGGTTTGGGGGGATTGGCGGATACCACTTCAAAACGGGCATTGTCTGGCGTAACGATTTTCACGAATAATGTGGCGTCGTCGATTTTCAATAAGGCGATGTGATTTTTTATCTCGATATCCGCCGATGTAACGATTCCCCAATCGAATTGAACGGGATTATCCGATTCCAGTTCATCCTGGACGATGATAGTACGGCGGTCAATCATGGCAACGCCGCGATGCAGTTTCTTGACAGAATAAGCCTCGCTTAGATCGGCAATTGCGAAGGCCTTTTCAGGTAAGGACTGAAAATGAAGAATTGGAGCCTTTGCTTTGGGATTCTGATTTTCTTCATTTAGAACAATTGTGTTGTGGCTTTGATTAATGAGACGGTAATACGTCCAGCGTTGATTGCCGAAATATCCGGGTAAATTGTAATCGTCCGCTCCCAGATCGACCGCCCATCTTTTCCCCAGGGCATCCAGTACGAAACTGCCCAGGTCGAGATGACTATGATTGGCCTTGTTATCGCCGCCCTTAAAACCGATGAATAG
This sequence comes from uncultured bacterium, assembly GCA_964520565.1. Lineage (GTDB taxonomy): Bacteria > Hinthialibacterota > Hinthialibacteria > Hinthialibacterales > Hinthialibacteraceae > CAZFOX01. The sequence continues at coordinate 3,572 of CAZFOX010000382.1, forward strand.
GGCTTTGGGATCGTTCCATGTACTGCGAAAAAAGGCGACATCAATGCCTTTGTAAAAAGCGTCCAGAGGCAAACCGCTCTGTTGAGGGTCGTTTCCATCGGATGAGTACCAGATCAAATCCAGGGCGTGGGGGGATTGTAAATCCTGCAGTTCCATCCAGGCATAAACGGGACGATTGTATCTCTTGGATAGCCAGAACATTTCATGCGTATCGCCAACCCGGCTCCCCGCATCCGCATAATTAAAACTGAGACCGGTTGGTCCCTCAAAGTCGATTCGGAACCGGCCGGCATTATCCATACCCGGGTAATCTGATAGACCGAAGTCGGTACCCAAGGCAGTTTGCAATGCCGCCAGAAAATAGACCGTATACCGTGTGGCATAATGCCAATATCCAGGACCTTCGTTCCAGCCCCCATCCGGGGCGTAGTGTTGGAGGGCGAGGGGCATTTTTTCAACTGCAAGAGAAAGAATGGAGTTTGCCAATTCGGGTATCTCATCGCCAAGAGCCAATGCGCCGATACCGATACCCCCGTGGCATACTTGATTCCAATTGTGTTGCGAATCGATCCACCAGGCGCTTTTTTCTTTCCCGGTCCAATAGGCGTTAAGACCTTTTTCAATCAAGGCGTTGCGGACAATGGATTTGTCCTCCGATTCCAGATCGGAAAACAGCCAATCGTAGGCTATGGCGAAAGCGTGCGACATTTCGGCGGTGTCGAGAAAATGAGATGGATTCCAATCGGGGAATGCAGCAGCGGTACGTAACTCCTTGACTGCCCTTTGAAGATAATTGGGATTGCGGTCAAGGAGATAAACCAGACCCAGAGTATAGATTCGATCCAGGCATAATCGGCTTTGGCTGAGGAGACGCGGCCCGACGATGATATATTCGACCGGTTTTTCGCCAAGGATCTTATCTGCGTCTTGTTTCAATTCCTGATAAAGCCGTGCGGCTGTTTCATCATTTTGGATCAGGTTTTTTAACCGAGGGATGTCTTCGTTGGTCATAATAATACGGGGATGGTCTTTTTTAAGAGTGTGAAGGAGTGTGGTTTCTTCTAAAGAATATCCCCAAATAGGTATCAAAATAGAACAATAGGTTACAATCCCTATCTGGATTTGAAATCGCATCATTTTTCATCCCTCGTTGGATGGAATCTTACTGTGTGATATATTGCCATATCATCGATCATTCTATACCTTTTTTTCTCCCTGATAGTAAGGGATCATCCAATTGATATCGCTATCTTGTAGTAAAGGAATTAGGAGGAATTCGCCATGTCGAATGGAGCCGAACCGGATGTTGCAAAAAATCCCAAAGTCTGGGTGAGCGAATTAAAAGCCGGCGATAAAGTCGATTCCATATTTCAAGTTACACGGATTAATTTGCGGGATTATGAGAAGGGGAAATTTCTCACACTCCGGCTGGGGGATCGAACCGGCAAGATTTCAGCGGTTCTATGGGATAGGGCGGAAGATACCTTTCGGATGATTGCGGAAGGAGACCTGGTGAAGGTGAATGGTTGGGTGGGGAAATATCAACAGGAGACTCAATTGAAAATCCACTCCATTCAAAAAGTGGACGATCGTACCCCGTTCGAGATTTCCGATTTCCTTCCCGTTTCTTCCATCCCGTTACCGGATTTAATCCAGGAGTTCGATTCGTTTTTAGAAACGATCGAGGATCCCGATTATAAAACCTTATTGGAGACGTTTCGACGGGCAGAACCTAACTGGAGCCGTTTTATTCAAGCTCCTGGAGCGAAACGGTGGCATCATCCGTATTTGCATGGACTTTTCGAGCATTCGTTGTGTGTGGTTAAACTGTGTCAACGAATCGCCGATTTTTACCCGGAGATCGACCGGGATTTACTGGTAACGGGGGCTGTTTTTCACGACTGTGGCAAGATGGATGAATTGGTTTACGATTCGTATATCGATTATAGTACGGAGGGGCGATTAATTGGACATTTGATCCAGGGAACGATGATGGTGGAGCGTTTCATCGCGAGTATTCCCGATTTTCCCCCGCAAAAACGCATGCTGCTTTTGCATATTCTTGTGTCTCATCATGGAGAGGTGGAACGTTCCCCCATATTACCCA
>CAZFOX010000383.1:0-5257 GCA_964520565.1 uncultured bacterium
AACCTCCAAAGCGCCCATCTGAACCTCCCCTTCTCCGGCGACGAGGAATTCGGCTCTCTCCATGCCGCCATCCGCCTGGTTTTGCCTCTCATCCCCGCTCTCGGAGCCAGCAGCCCCCTCGTGGAGTGCCGGACGACCAACTTTCTGGATAACCGCATGGAGTTCTACCGCACCAATTCGTCCCGCATCCCCTCTGTGACCGGCGCGTTGATCCCGGAGGCCGTCTTCAACCGGATGGATTATGAAAGAAATATCTTCCAGCGCATGTTTCAAGACATCGCGCCGTACGACCCCGATGGGATTCTGCAATACGAATGGCTCAATGCCCGCGGAGCGATCGCCCGCTTCGACCGGAACGCCATCGAAATCCGGGTCATCGATATCCAGGAAACCCCGGAGGCCGACCTGGCCATCGCTTACGCCATCTCTTCCGTCCTGCAGGCTCTGATTTCCGAACGCTGGTCGTCTATTCGCGAACAGAAAAAAATGGATACCGGCGTTTTGGCGGATCTTTTCCGCCAGACCGTCCGCGAAGCCGATAAATCCCCCGTCCGGAACGAACCGTATCTGCGCCTGTTCGGCATGGAGGCCGGTGGAATAACCACCGTGGGAGAGTTATGGGATTATATCCTCGGCCAACTCCCCGACGGCCATCCCTCCTTCCTGATCCCCTTGCGGACGATTCTTCGCGAAGGAAGTCTGTCCGGCCGGATATTACGCCAATTGAACGGCGATTTTCGCCGGGAAGCCATATCGCCCCTCTATCGGGAATTATGCGACTGTCTCGAACATGGCCGGATGTTTATCCCCCGATAAAACGGATATTCTCCTGACCTGCGAACACGGAGGCAACCGAATCCCCCCTGCCTACCGGTCTCTTTTTCAAGACCGGAGCAGCCTGCTGGCCAGCCACCAGGGATACGATCCCGGCGCGCTCGAAATCGCTCGCTTCCTCTCAAAAAAACTTCCCGCGCCTCTCTTCTACTCCACCGTCAGCCGCCTGCTGGTCGAATTGAACCGCTCTCCCAAACACCCGACCCTGTTTTCGGAAATAACCCGGAATTTACCCAATGAAATCAAACAATCCATTCTGCAACGTTTCTATTGGCCCTACCGGCAAGAAGTGGAACGCGCCATCGCCGAACGCATCCAAAAAGGGCGGGCTGTTCTTCATATCGGCGTTCATTCCTTTACTCCGGTCTGGAACGGCATCCCCCGGAATGCGGATGTGGGAATTCTCTACGATCCACAGCGCATTCTGGAAAAAGAATTCGCCCTCCGCTGGCAGAATACTCTTCAGAGCATCCAACCCGCGCTGATCGTACGCCGCAATTATCCGTACCGGGGAATCTCCGATGGGTTCACTACCGCGCTACGAAAACAATTTCCACCCCACCTCTACCTGGGAATCGAACTGGAAATCAACCAGAAACATCTGCCAGGAAAAAACACAGAATCCCCCTTGAACAAAACCCACCTTCTTCAAAGCCTGAAACGAATCGTGGATGTTGTTTAAGTCGATTTTCAAAATAAAATCCCCAGATAAGATAGTACAAACAGCCAGACGGCCAGGAAGGAACGGAAGAAAGAACAAAAGGAGCGCGAGCGTCCTCGCCCGCATACCCCCCCCCTCGCTCTCCGGGATAATGCCTATGGAACGCAGTAAACGTGTGGAAATGCTGGCTAACGGGCTGGGCAACGAGATGTTGGCCGAGATCACCCGTGAGGTGGAATCCATCGAATCCACTCTCGATGAGCTCGGCGTTTCTCCTTCTTCGCTTCGCCCCGAATCGCAGTTCGCCCTTAAACGGCTGCGCGGCTTTATCCAGGAATCCGAACGGATCGCCGCCAGTCTTTTTTCCTACGAACGGAAAGTGGGTGACATTCGGCGGAGCGCGGGTGTCAAGGATATCATGCAGATGGAGGAACAACTCCCCCGCTGCGGTTCGGCGCAGGAAACCGGACGGATCAAACGGCAGATCCTCCATCTCAAGTCGATCCACGCCCGAAAACTCTCCGAACTGGTTTCCAACGAACAACAACTATTGCAGGAACGCCTGCGGCTGATCAATATTTGGAAATCGATCCTCAACTACGAGATTCATATCCTGGAAGAGTGCAAGGCCTTTATCGTCAAAAACATCGTGACCGCCGCCAATTCCTCCGGCGATGCGGATATCATCGAGATGGTGCGCGAACGATTGCGCTCGATGTCAGTCAAGGATTCCCTGATCGACAACTTAAAATTAGATCTGACCGCTCTGAAAGTCGCCAATATCCACGTTCTGCATAAAACCCTGAACGAACAACTCAACGATATCGGCCGCATCGAAACGGCTGTCGAAGAAAAACGGCAGATCGTTCAGGTTCTCAGCGCCATTTCCCGGGATATCCGGCGTCTACTTCCCAATCCGCCCCCCGAGCCGGTTCTGGATATCCCCCTGCCGTCTTCAGACGAGAAAAAAGATTCTTCCAAAACTTCGTCCCCAGATACCGGCGATGGACAAAGCCGCATGGTCTTTCGCGAAGAAAAGCAATAACCTCGTCTCTCCCCGCCATAAGAAAATTGCGGGTGCCAAGACGGGTGCCAAGGGCGGCGTTTTTTCCGCCCTTGATGTCCGCTGAAGAAAAACGGGATTCTTCCATTCAAATCCTTATTTTTGTGAATCGGCACGCGTCTGGCCAAATAGCCGTTTCATCTCCAACCGGATGAACGTCCGCTCGTAGGCGTTCAACGGCCCCGCTTCGCCCTGGGCGCGGGCATTGGCGATCCAGGCAATTTGATTCGTCAGATCGTAGATCGCCACCTGCAGGTTGCCCGTCCCGACGGTGGGAAGAATTTCCCGGATGGTGATTTCGCCGGTCAATTGCCCGTAGTGCTTCTTCAACATCGCCGATAAGGATTGGTCGTACTGGGGAACGTTCCAACTCATCCCCCAATACACAATGTCTTCAATCCGGGGATGGGTGGGCGTCAACGGTTCCAGATTGCCCGGCTCGAATACGTTACAGGCGATGCGGGACGTCTGCAGGGCGCGCCCCTGGCCGAGATTCCCGTCACCCACGGCGTACATCAGCGAGGTGGTGCGCGGGCCTTTCTTGACGCGGGCGAGAGCCTCCTCCAGCGAACGGTCGAATTGCAATATATCGCGCAGCATGAACATAAACGGGTAGCCCTCAAACGAATCGCAATCCTGGTGATAATCGTCGCCGATCTCGCTGATCGCCAAGGGAACGGATGACATGCCGGTCACCGCCCCAACGATTCCCGTCCAGGTGAAATTGGCGAAGGGATGCCCCCGGTCGGGATGGTACACGACGATGACCGGATAGCGCTGAATCTCCGCCTCCACGGCGTAATCCAAAGCCCGCAACTGCAGCAGGGAACCGGTCGAAGCGGTTGCCTGGCCCCAGGCCACAAAAAGGGAACAGTGCCACTCGCTCATCTCGCCGATGGTGTTGACCCGATACACGGTTTGGGGATCGATCTCCGCCCCTTCCGCCAATCCCTGCATCTCCTCCATGATATGCCCCGGAATAAACGGGCGCAGCGTTTCAAAGGTTCGGTCGAGTTGCGCCGCCTCGATTTCCATCGACTGGGTCATCAGGCCGGTCACCAGCTCGCAATAGGCCTTGATTTCATTCTGAAAGAATCGCCCGATGGTTCGCCCCACTTCGCGCGGCGATCCCCAGACGTGAACGATGGGAATCGCATCGTCGCCTTCGCCCACGGTCTCCAGGCGTCCACCCTCCACCTCTTTTAGCAACCGGGGCGGATCGGAATAAATCGGATTCTCGTTGATACGGATTTCCTGGCTCCAGCCGGTTAAAGAGAGCAGGGAAATCATGACAACCAGGAAGAGTCGATTCATAAATCACCTCGCAGATTCCAATGAAAACCACTTTTTCCCTGTTTATCCAAATAAAAAACGGGACGCTCGTCCAGACCGCCCCGCTTGAAATGTTGAAATTCTTAAAAGGAATGGCAACTATTTTCGTATCCGGTATCCAATATCTCGCCGGTAATAGGCGTTGTCGAACTGAATCCGATTCACCGCCTCGTACGCGTTGTCGTACGCTTCGTCGAAATCTTCGCCCAATCCGGTAACTCCCAGCACGCGACCCCCGGCGGTGACGACCTGCTTATCGCCGATTCGAGTACCGGCGTGAAAAACGATCGCGCGGTTGTCCATTGCTTCGCTGAGAGAATCCAACCCCTGGATAGGTTTCCCCTTTTCGTACGCGCCCGGATACCCGGCAGACGCCATCACGACGCACAGAGCGCTTTGCGAGGCGTCGTACAATAGTGGCAGGAAATCCATCTCGACGGCGGGCAGAACTGCCTGCGTTTCCGGATCGCCGAACCGGCAGTTGAATTCAATCACGTAAGGCTGGCCGTCGCAGATCATGATCCCCGCGTACAGAACGCCGGAATAGGGCGCGCCGATCTTCTCCATACCCCGGATCGTGGGTTCCAGTATCGATTGCCGAACCGTGTCCAGCAACGCCATGTCCACGAGGGGAACCGGGCTGTACGCCCCCATGCCGCCGGTATTGGGGCCGGTATCTCCTTCCCCGATGGGCTTGTGATCCTGCGCGGCTGGAAGAATGGCCAGATTCTTCCCATCGGTGATCGCCAGGATGGATAACTCCGGCCCTCGAAGGCGTTCTTCCACCACGATACTCGCTCCCGCGTCGCCGAATACGCGCTCCACCAGACAAGTCTCGATGGCCGCATCCGCCTCCTCGATATCGTTGGTTACAATCGCACCCTTGCCCGCCGCCAGCCCATCCGCCTTGATGACGCTTTGCCGGCCGCGCCGGGCCAGTTCCCGCACGAAATCCTTGGCGGGTTGAGGTTGGTTGAATGACTGATACTGGGGAGAAGGAATACCGTTGCTTCTCATCAAATCGCGCGCGAATCGCTTGGAACTCTCCAGCCGGGCGGCGGATTGGCTGGGCCCGAATACGGGAATGCCTTTCCTGCGCAACGCATCCGACAATCCGCACGCCAACGGCGCTTCCGGTCCCACAACCACCAGGCCGACTTTCCTGCTTTGGGCGAAATCGGTTAATTCTTCGATGGATTCCGCGGGAATGGGAACGTTCACGGCCAGTTCGCTGGTTCCGGCGTTTCCCGGCGCGACCGCAATTTTAACCCGGCCTTTTGCGACGATGCCGTTTGCATCGAAAACATTCAGGAACAGATCGTGTTTCCCGACATCTTTTTCAGTTGGAACAAAGCTCCATCTGTTCT
>CAZFOX010000383.1:5267-5668 GCA_964520565.1 uncultured bacterium
TCCGGCGATTGCTTCAATTTCCAGGCCAGGGCATGTTCGCGTCCCCCGCCGCCAACAATGAGTACTTCCATGCGACTCTCTCCCTTCTTGGATTGCCTCACGATTATGCGAAGGATTTTCCCCAACGGCAAGCGGTGTAGCACGGATATGAACGGATTTTATTAGAACGGTTCCCAAAAGTTTGTGCATTAATTTCATGCTCTATCTTCGAAAAAGCCGATCGGCTCCCCCAAGTAGGAGAGAGAACCCCAAGAAGCGCATGCGTCCCCGCCCGCAAGCCAAAGGAGACAATCCCATCTCGAACCCCATGTCACCCCGGTAGGAGAGCGAACCCCAAGGAGCGCATGCGTCCCCGCCCGCAAGCCAAAGGAGACAATCCCATCTCGAACCCCATGTCACCC
>CAZFOX010000384.1:0-5654 GCA_964520565.1 uncultured bacterium
ACTACCCACTTCATCGTGGAACTGTTTGGGCAGGTGATTGGGTTCGATCGGCCCTTCTCCCGCCACCAGAGTGGCGAATTCCAACACGTTTTCCAATTCCCGCACATTACCCGGCCAATGATATTCCATCAGCATCTTCAGTGTATCTTCGGTAACCAGTAACGGTTCTTCCCCCTTTTCGACCGCCATGCGATGCAGGATCACCTTGGTTAATACCGGGATATCCTCGATCCGGCGGCGCAGAGTAGGGATATTCAGAGTAAATCGGTTCAAACGAAAATACAGATCTTCCGAAAATTCACCGCAGGCTACGGCTTCGTCCAACGGAACACTGGTGGACGCGATAATCCTCACGTCCGCCTTGCAGACCGTACGGGAATTCACACGGGTATAAGAACCATCCTCCAGAAAACGCTGCAACTTGCCCTGCACGTTGGGAGAGATAACCCCGATCTCGTCCAACAACAATGTACCCCCGTCGCTCAATTCGATCAGTGTCTTCGCCTCGGCCGCTTCCGGCGAATCCGGCTCGCCGCGCCCAAACAGTTCCACGGCCAGATCCTCGCTGGAAAACGACCGGCAATTGATGGAATAAAACGGGCCATGGCGACGCGCGCTGTATTCGTGGATCGTTTGAGCGATCAGTTCCTTCCCCGTTCCGATCCCTCCCACAAACAGAATTGAATCGTCCCGGGTAGTGAGGATTCGCGCCAACCGAATGACATCTTTCATCTCGGGCGATTTCACAACAACCGATCCGAACCGTTCTACAAGGGATTCTTTCGATTCGTAGCGGGCTAACCGGCATTTCATCAGATGCGTATCCATCACCCGCTCCAATAGAGCGATCAATTCTTCCGGTGTGGCAGCTCCAGAGATGAAATACCCGTCAAATGTCTGCGCCCAACGGGCGGCTTCTATCATTTTGGCCGGATTCCCGACAACGATGATCTCATCTCCCAGATATTCCGCATCCTGAGAATCTTCATCCATCTGATTCAATAATTTCTGGCAGTCGACGCTTCCAATGATCAATGCCTTGGCAGGCGTTTTGGAACATAATGCAATCAGTGCATCGATCTCGCTCGCCTGTTGAATTCTGCAACCGACTTTAGTGAGATTTTCAATCCAGCTTTTCTCCGCCTTCCCCTTAGAGACCAGCCAAGCAATACATAATCCCTTTAAGTTCCCAGATTCAATAGGCTTATTCTTCATCATATTATCCAATCCTTAACTGTCAGAATAAAAGATTCGCCCTTCGTTTCAGCAATTTGTACGGCGTACTCCCTGTACGGTTTGCTCTGTCAAGTTGAAAAATTATGGTCTGTTTGGGATTCTCATCCACCGCCGCAATATGATTCAAAATACATCAATACTATTACACAAATAAAACAACACTACCTTAATTCACACCACTTGATTCAAATATGCTGTATTGTATCAAAACGCATGAATATTATACTCCATCTCTTTTTTTTGTACATGGGGAGTTCATTTTTTGCAAATTACTATTCTATAATTGTAATGAATAGTCCCCGGCTTTCCGGATTGTGCAATCGTTGCATCTGGAAATATTTCGCCCTATTATCCCATGCAGAGATTGAGAAACGCGGAGAAATACGGAGCCGGATCGATCCGCCGTCGGGCTCAAGAACCGAACCTGTTTCGCAAAACCATGAACCTCTCCTCTCCAAAAACATCGCCATCCCTAAGTATTGTAATTCCAACACGGAACGGGGGACATTTCCTATATAGTCTTTTAGCTCAATTACGAAAACAAACCCTCTATTCCCAATCCCCGATATGGGTCGTCGATTCGGCGTCCACCGATGGAACCCCCGAATGCGCCCGTCAATTCGGCGCACATGTAATCTCCATCTCGCCCGATGAATTCAATCATGGCGATACCCGGAACCTGGGAATCCGGAAAAGCGAGGGGGAGTTTATCTGCCTGTTCACTCAGGACGCCCTGCCTATAAGCGATCGATACCTGGCCACCCTGGTTCAATCCGTTAAAGAGCATGGGGCTGCCGGGGGATTCGCCCGACAAATCCCCCGTCCGGACGCCTCCCCTCTTGTACGCCGCGACGTGGAACGCTGGCTGGCGGGATCGAGTGAACGCCGCTTGTCAGCCGTTTCATCTCCCAACGTTTTTTTCTCCCTATCTCCGATGGAACGATACCGACTCTGCGTTTTCGACAATGTCGCCAGCATTATACGCCGGGAGGTCTGGGAAAGAATCCCCTTTCCGCGAACGCCTTTCGGGGAAGATATCGAATGGGCGTATCGCGTTTTATGCAATGGGTACTCGCTGGTCTACGAACCGGAAGCCGTCGTGCAACACTCCCACGAACGCTCACCGGATTATACCTATAATCGAACGGTTATCGATCACTTCCGGCTGTACCATCTATTTGGTTTACGAACGGTTCCTTCATCCTGGAAAGCCGTTCGGGGTACACTCACAACGATTCTGAAAGACAGCATTTATTTACTGCGGAATCCGCAATGCAACCGCCGTTGGTTCCACTGCCTGGTAAATTGTCCCCATCACGCCTGGGCTTCCGCCTGGGGACAATACCGTGGCGCCCAAGCCGCCGCCTGCGGGCTGCCGCCTCCCCTATCGCGGGACGTCTAACCGGCAGGAGGCGAATCCATGAAAAAAATACGCATCGATCAGCTGCTAACCGACCGGAACCTGACCGCCAACCGGACGGACGCGCAACGCCTGATCCGTTCCGGGAAAGTTCTTGTCCGCGAAGAGGTTATCGATAAACCCGGAACGAAGGTGTCCTCCGAAGATCCAATCCGGCTCTTAAGCCCGGAAAGCCCTTATGTCAGCCGGGGCGGCCTTAAACTGGAAGGAGCGCTTTCGGCATTTCAGATTGACGTGGAAGACCGGGTCGCCGCCGACCTGGGAGCGTCCACCGGCGGTTTTACCGATTGCCTGCTCCGGCGAGGCGCTCGAAAAGTCTTCGCGGTAGACGTTGGATACGGGCAGTTGGCCTATTCGCTGCAAATCGATCCCCGGGTTGTCGTGATGGACCGCACCAATTCACGCTTCCTGACCCGGGACGACCTGGGCGAAACGGTGGATATTGTCGTGGCCGATCTTTCGTTTATCAGCCTGAAAACCGTTTTCCCCGCCATTGCACGCATTCTAAAAGAGAACGGCTGCGCTTTGTTACTGGTCAAACCACAATTTGAGATCGGAAAAGGCCGTGTGGGGAAAAAAGGAATTGTCCGCAGAGCCGAGGATCACATCGGCGTTCTAGAAGAATGTTGCCAATTCTTTCGGGAATCGGGATGGCGGATCGTGGGCGTGGTTCCCTCGCCCATTGCGGGAAAGTCGGGTAATATCGAGTTCTTCCTGCATGGAAAACCCGGCCCCGGTGGCGAGGAAATTACGCACGAACAAATCCATGCCGCCGTTCGGGACGCCCACGAAAAGGTCGACGGCCGCCATGAATAAAAGCAACTCCGCGCTTCAGTCCGTGTTGATTGTTTACAATCCCGATAAAGCCAATGCCCTGGATGTGGCCAGGCAGTCCGAATCCATTCTGCGGCAGGCGGGAATTCAAATCCGGATTCATCCCTACGAGCCTCGGGAGACCGATGAGCAGGATCGTTTGCTTGAATCGGCGAAGGAATGCGACGCTATTGTCGTTCTTGGAGGGGATGGAACCATTCTGGGTGTGGTTCGCCAACTGGCCTCGTCTCCAAAACCGCTTTTGGGGATCAACCTGGGTGGATTCGGCTTTCTGACTTCTTGCGCGATTCACGAATTGAACACCACCCTGCAATGCCTGATCGAACGGCGTTGGCAGATTCAAAACCGCTACCTGCTCGAAACCAGTGTCGTCCGGTCTCTTGGGGGAGAAAAAGAAGAAGTCTTCCGTTCGCTGGCTCTCAACGAAGCCTTGCTCACCCGTTCCCATCCCGGACGCCTGATGGAAATCTGGCTGGGCGAAGACCGCGAGTCCGCTCTGGCTTACCGTGCCGATGGCCTGATCATGTCCACTGCCACCGGTTCCACCGGACACTCGCTTTCCGCCGGAGGCCCGATTCTCGAACCCAATCTGGCCGCCCTGGTTATTACACCGGTCTCACCCCATTCGCTCTTTAACCGTCCGCTGGTTTTTGGGGGAGAAAAAGAACTGCACGTCTGGTTCGATACCGGAGCGGAAGAATTGATCCTGATCCTGGATGGCCAGGTGCGTACCGACCTCCATGCGGAAGACCGGGTTACGATTCGCCGATCCCGGATAACTTTCCCCACCATTTCGCTTCCCGGCCGCACGTTTTCGGAAGTACTTCGTTATAAATTCAACCTGCGGGGAACGCCCTGACGAAACGCTTCATATTCCTCGATTTTTCCAACGTCTTTCACAATCCAAATCGGGACAATAAAAATGGGGCGTACGCCCCAGGGATTCCTATCTCCAAGCCAATCAAATTGCGCTGGGACCTTCCTCTCCGGTACGGATTCGATAGGTGGCGTCCAGAGTCGAGACGAATATTTTTCCATCGCCGATATTTCCCGTACGCGCTGTTTTCATGATTGTCTCGATCACCCGGTCGGCGATATCTTCGTTGACGACCACTTCAATCTTAACCTTGGGAAGGAGATCGATCACGTATTCGCTTCCGCGAAACAGTTCCTTGTGCCCTTTCTGGCGGCCAAAGCCGCGAACCTCCGATATGGTCATCCCCACGATGCCGATATCGTTCAAAGCGTCTTTCACTTCGTCGAGCTTAAATGGTTTGATAATGGCTTCGATCTTTTTCATCGTGAATACTGGTTGCCTTCCTTGTTCAAATCGTTTTGAAAACCGGCCTGAAACCGGGAATCGATCCCATATAAGAGAGACACACGAAATCGGGAGGCCGCATCAATTTCCGGGCGGAATCACAAGAACTGTAAATTCCTTGGGTAAATCGACCTGGTCGATCGTGACTTCGGCGGTCGGCGACTGTTTGATACGATCCTTCTCCACTAAAAACGCCTCTACGCCTTCGATGGGGAAACCGCACTTGGTGGTTTTATAATGCATGGGAATCGCAATTCGCGGATTCAACTGAGCGGTTACCTGCGTCGCTTCCTGCGGATCAATGGTAAACCGTCCACCGACCGGGACTAAAAGTATATCGATTTTCCCAAATTGTTCCACCTGTTCCGGCGATAAAATATGCCCCAGGTCTCCGAGGTGGCAAACCCGCATGCCATCCAGGGTGAACAGGATGGCGCGATTCGATCCTCGTTCCTGGCCCTGCAGCGAATCGTGAAAGGTATTCACTACATCGAATTCAACCCCCATCGCCCTGCATTCCGCCCGCACGACCAGGGGTTGATTGGGAAGGCTGTTTAATTCCGCATGATCCTCATGCTCGTGGCTGAGCGTAACGATATCGGCGGCATCGATGATGGGCGCATAGGTTAACGCTCCACCATACGCGCCCGATTTATAGGGATCGGTCAGAATCGAGATTCCCTGGCTCGATTGGATTAAAAAACAGGAGTGTCCCAGATATTTAATATTCATCGTCGCTCCATCGCGATACAACAAGTTGGAAATGATGCAGAATAGCACAATTACAGATTCATTCCATTATATCCATGAAAAGCAATTTGTCGCGTCTTTTTCTGTACTCGG
>CAZFOX010000385.1:0-5630 GCA_964520565.1 uncultured bacterium
AGACCAAGACCGATCCGGAATTTTCACCACCCGGATTATCCCGGGGCATTCCGATAAGCAGGCGGCCACCTTTTAAGGCAAGAGCCGTTCCATATTGAGCGTTTTTAATAGGATTTTCGGCGTAGAGTTTCTGAATCAGAACCCATTGATTTTCCCGGCGTTCGTAAAGAAACGCCGCACCGGTGTAAATCAGGGTATCTGTATAGGTCGGCGCTCCCGCGACGAGAAAATTGCCATCCATTGCCAAAGTAAAGCCAAACTGAAGAAAGTTATGATTGGGGGGAAGCAGAAGAGCGTCTTCCCGTTCGGTGGTTGTCCATCCCGTTTCGGGACGATGATAGATATAAATCGCGCCGCTATTCACGTCCTCATTGGTTTGCAGAGGGGCGGCTACAGCGATCGTGTTCCCCAAAACCCGGATCGATGTGCCGTACGACCGGTTCGATTCGCGCAACGGCGCGGGGATACTCAGGATGGCGGTTTCCGTACCGTTCTCCCATCGCTCGCCTTTCTTTTCGAAAACGTAAACCTGTGGATTGTTCCCGCATCCGGCGGCGATGACGTTTCCATCGATGGAGACTGAATAACCGTATCGGAAAAATTCCGAGATTCCCGCTGGCTGAAGCGTTGCGGTTTCTCCCATATTCTCCCAGCCGGTATCCGGTTTCTCAAAGACGTAAACGTTTCCCGAATAATTGCCCACTCCGTTATTCAGTGGAGCGCCGATAACGATTGTATCTCCGGAAATCGCTACAGTGCCGGCGAACTCCTGCGAGATATCCAGGGTGGAGCAATAGAGTTTGGCGGTGGGTTCCATAGACGTCCATCCCTGGGCGGGTTTCACAAATACGTAGGCCATCCCGCTGTCCTGGCTGCTCCCGTTTTCCATGGGGGCATACGGTGCGCCGACTACGACAGTATCGCCGGAAATGCCCACCGATTGACCGAATTGCGCGGGGTACTTCAAAGGCCCCGGATTGAGGGTTCCCGCATAATTCCATCGGTCGTTTTCATAGACGTAAACCAGTGCTTCATCGCGCTGGGGTGCGCCGACAACCGCTGTATGTCCATCCATCGCCAGGGTGCGACCGAACAAATCGCCTCGATGGTTTCCATTGATAAACTGAGTATAAACGTCGTTGTCTCCCCAATGCATTCCCTGCTTTTCATACAAAAAAGCGGAACCTGCCTGGAAGCCCGCGGAGTTATCGTAACGCGCTCCGATGAGAATCCGGTCTCCGGAAATGGCTGAATCCCACCCGAAATCAGGCCATCCCTGCATGGGAGGCATTTCGATCCGTGCCGTTTCAACGCTATCTTTCCATCCGCCTTCCGGCTTTTCGAATACATGCACGCCGCCGTTATTATCGTCCGAAACGGCGATTGTCTCGCCGGATATATTTACTCGCCAACCGATATGAATTCCTTCCAGAGAAGAGGATAATTTCACCGGTTCCGCCGCATGCACCCAGCCGTTTTCCGGTTTCACAAACACATACGCGCATTTACCGACCGTGTTGGTTCCCACCACGAGTGTGTCTTCGGAAAGGGCAACCGACCGGCCGAAATAAATCCTTTTATCCGTTTCGCTCTCCGATTGAATCTGGACTTTCAGAATGACGGTCTCATCCATTGGAAGCCATCCAGTGGCCGGTTTTTCATACAGAAACACGCTGCCTTGCATCCCATCCGCTTGAGGAACTCCGACGGCGATTGTATTTTCGTGGATGGCGACATCCTCCCCAAAACTCATGGATTCCTTTGGTTCGTTTGGCGTCAAGATCGCATACGATGCGTCCGCCGACCATCCCCCGGCGGGTTTGGTATAAACGTAAACACATCCCACGTTCTCGATCCCCCCGATATCTGTATACGGCGCTCCCGCGACTAAGGTATCGTTTTCCAGATCGATGCTGTAACCAAACACATCCATGGCCCGAACTTCATCCGCCACCAGTTTGACGGTCTCCGTTATATCCCGCCATCCGCCTTCAGGCTTTTCGAATAAATAGACCGCCCCGGCCTGATCGCCCTTCTCGCTGTGGCTGTTGTTTGCCCCCACTGCGATTGTATCGCCTTCAATCGCCAGCGAATTTCCAAAGAAATTCATGGGGCTTTCGTCCGATGCACGTAATGTGGCCTTCCACACCCACTTCTCGCTTTCGTATTGAAACACCTGAACCATCCCGGTGGCTAAGGGACCGGCTGGAGTCGAAACCACGGCGGTATCGCCATCGATGACCGTAGCCCAACCCATGTACCCCGACTCCACCATAGGAAGACCGGGGAACTGAATCCCTGGATGAATCCATTTCTCTCGATAATTCGCTTGAATGCCAGGCGGTTCCTGTGCGCTACCAACGGCCGCCCAAACACCAATCCCAACCCACACGAGGCCACTCATCAGGATGTTTTTTCGCATCGTTGATCTCTCCTTGGCAGGCGTTCTGCCTACATTATTTGTATTGTTTTACTGGAATAGAAAAAATTTCATTTGATTAACGGGGCATGTACGGTTTGTGATCCAGAATAGGGGTTTCATTTTTCATAACATTAATCAATAAAGCCGCCGACGCCGGTGATAATATCACACCATTGCGAAAATGTCCGGTATGAATATACAATCCTTCAATCGCGGGGTGGGCTCCCACAATCGGGATACCATCTTTCTTACCCGGTCTTAATCCCGCCCAACGGTGTTCGATCCGGCATTCTTGTAATTTGGGCATCATTGCCAATGCGGACTGATGCAAACCCTGTAAACCTTCCTTCGTTGTTTTCTTGTCGAATCCGGCATACTCGATGGTGCTCCCGGCCAGAATGCGTCCATCGCGCCGGGGAATCAAATAGTGTCTTTGATATTGTACCATGCGGCTCAGCCAGCCCGGCTTCGCTTTATAGAGGATCATCTGCCCGCGAACCGGTTCGACAGACGTTTTGAGTCCCACCGATTCCAAAAATCGACCGCTCCAGGCTCCTCCGGCAATCACCACCGTTTCCGCTTCGTAATAATCTCGCCCAGTTTCGACGCCGGTCACTCGTTCGTTCTCGATCCGAATTGTATGGACTTCGATTCCCTCCAAAATACGCACTCCTCTTCGTTGGAGGCTTTTGCGCAGTGCCTTCATCAGGCGGGGAGGCCGGATTTGCGCCATGTCGGGGAACCACAAGGCTTCCTCTCCCAAGTCCGTCATGAAAGGTTCACCGTTATGAATCGTCTCGCCTGGCAGGATTTCCATGGCCACCTTAAAGCGCTTCGACCATTCGATTGCCTGGTGTTTTTCTTCGGTATCGAAGATCAACATTCCGCTCTGAATCCATTCCGGATCGATACCCGATTCCTCCGCCAGTTCGTTGGCCAGATGCGGATATCGTTTCGCCGACCATTGATACAACAGGGTGATGGCTTTGGGATACTGCCAGGGATACATCGGCGCCAGGATTCCTCCCGCTGCCCACGAAGCCTCTCGTCCCGTTCGGCCTCGTTCCAGGACGGTCACCGGAATCCCTTCGATATCCAGCAGACGGGCGGTCATCAATCCGGCAACGCCGCCTCCGATGATAATACAACGTCCGGCCATTCCTCGATCCTTCTCACTCACCCGGTTTTGGTCTGTCGGCTTTGGACGATTCTACGTGCAATCTGGCTTGACGTTCAATCCATCCGGATTTGGAGGGTCTGTAGGCAATCGACTGTCTCAATGACCATTCCGCTCTGGACGGCAGAATGGCAGGAACGGGCGGAGCCTAAATTCATGCGTGTGACTATTGACAATGACCATTCGAATATGACATCGTTTTTGTGGAAATAATCGCTGGACTCATCGTGTTTGCATTATAATGAGGAATCGGGTGTTATCATCACTAACGACAGGGCGAGAGATTTGTGGAGGAACAAAATGAATCGTGTAAAGTCAGTCAATCCATGTGCAAATTGCTGTATGAGCCGCCGGAATTTTCTGATGACGGGATGCATGGCTGGTATGGGGGCAGCGGGACTTCTGGCATCGCCTCGCCGCCTGCATGCGGAAGAGAGCCAGACGCCTGTCAAAATCCATATAGTTCATTCACTGCATGATGTCGTGCAGCCGGGACCGGATTGGCCCAATGTCGGCTTTGATTTCGCGCCGGTCATGGAGCGGATTCTGTCGGAACTACAACAACGCTGCCCCGGTTTCGAATTTGTCGCATCGATGGCCAAGGGCGAAGAAGAAGCCAAGGCCATTCTGGAAAAGGATAAGGATGCCGGGATCGATGGATACCTGGTCTATCAGTTAAATTGCTGGAACCGTGTCGTCCAGACCATTGCCACCTCTGGAAAACCTGTTCTTTACGCCGATTTTCAATACGCAGGCAGCGGCGGCTTTCTCGTTTACACAGCCGGCTTCCTTCGTGATCAGGCTTCCAATGTGGGATTCATCGCCTCCCCGAAAATGGAAGACGTCGCCGAGGCGGTTTAGTGCTTCGCCGCAGTGAAAAAGAGCGGATCGCCTTCCGATTTCGCCGCGGCGGTCCGGCAGGTTCGGATTGCCCGCACCCCCAAACCCGGCGATCTTTCCTGCCTGAAAGATCCCCTCAACCTGATTTCAACGGAAGACTGCATCGAACGGCTGAGGGCTTCGAAAATCCTGGCAGTACGCGATCAGAATTCCGGCCCCGGCGACACGATCTTCGAAATTCCGGTGGAGTTTGTGTCGTTTGCCGAAGTCAACGAAGCGTGGAAAAACGCCGATAAGGACGAGAGCGTGGAAATGGCCGAGCGGTGGCGCAAGAACGCCGCCGAAGTAATCGATGTCTCTCAGGATACGCTCGTGACATCCGCCGCCATGTACCTGGGTATGAAATCCGTTCTGAAGAAACACAACGCCAACGCGATTACGATCAACTGCCTGGGCGGATTTTACGGCGGACACATTCACGCTTATCCCTGCCTGGGATTTCATGAATTGAATAACGAGGCCCTCATCGGCGCGTGCGAATGCGATATCTCCTCCACCGCTACGATGGTCGCGATTACCGCGCTGACCCAGGGACGCCCCGGCTATATTTCCGATCCGGTCATCGATACGTCCAAGCGGCAGATCATCTACGCACACTGCGTGGCGTCTAACAGGGTCTTCGGCCCGCAGGGCAAGACCAATCCTTACTCTATCATGACGCACTCGGAAGACCGCCAAGGCGCATCCGTCCGTTCGATCATGCCATTGGGCTATCTGACTACAACGCTTCGAGTCAGCCAGGAGAGAAAAGAAATCATCTTCCATCAGGGTAAGGCGGTTGCCAACGATCCCGACGACCGGGCCTGCCGCACCAAACTGGTTGCAGAACCGCTCGGCGATTTCGAAAAACTCATTACCATGTGGGATGTTTGGGGCTGGCACCGCGTCACCGCTTACGGCGACTTGAAAGAGCCGGTTTTCGCTCTCGCGGATCGGATGGGATGGAAGATCGTCGAAGAAGCCTGATTCCCATAGTCCGTTCTCTCTGACAGGGGTGAGAGGTGGTTAAAATGCTGCCCTCACCCCATACCGCCTCCCTGTAAGAGTTGAATGCATGGCTAAAACATCATCCCTCTAGCGCTTGTTGCAAATCCGCAATCAGGTCGTCGGGATGTTCAATGCCCACGGAGA
>CAZFOX010000386.1:0-5623 GCA_964520565.1 uncultured bacterium
TAATTACCAATACCTTACGCCACTTATTTCTCATAGATTCATATTGGAACATCCGATAAAAAATAATATAATTGCAAATTTTAGTGGCTACATAATTAATCCAAAAATCGACCTATCCCCCTCCCCTCCTTGAACTTATCCTCGTTTGGGCTCTGGAAGATCCGTTATATTGGTGGATAAAAAGGATACGGTGAATCAACCTGCGAATTGGACAATTATTAGATTGCTTCACTTCGTTCGCAATGACACAAACTTGCCGCTCTGTCATTGCGAGCGTAGCGAAGCAATCTTTTTGTCATACCTTTGGCGTGAACTCGACAAATTGTATGGGGCACTCTAATAGAACAATCAGGTATCGTTCATGAAATCCATTTGGATTAACCGTGCAGGTCAGATTGAATCATCCAACCATCGCCGGTCGATATCCTGATAGGCATCCAGGCGCCGATCGCGTAAAAACGGCCAATTTCGGCGAACTTCCTCGATTCGCCCGGTATCCACTTCGGTATAGAGAACGGTTTCCCGGTCGCAAGGCGCTTCGGCCAGAACGACGCCGAAAGGATCGCAGATAAAGGAACTCCCCCAAAACTCGATACCTTCCCCTCCCTGGGGAGAAGGCTCGTGCCCCACTCGATTGACAGCCGCCACATAAACCCCGTTTGCGATGGCGTGTCCACGTTGGACGGTTCGCCATGCGTTTAATTGATTCGCGCCATATTGCGCTTTCTCTTTCGGATGCCAGCCGATGGCGGTTGGGTAACAGAGAACGTTTGCGCCGCGCAGTGCCGTCAGGCGAGCCGCTTCCGGAAACCACTGGTCCCAGCAAATTAGCGTTCCTATTTCCCCGCAGGGTGTATCGAAAGATTGGAATCCCAAATCGCCAGGTGTGAAATAATATTTTTCATAAAATCCGGGATCGTCGGGGATATGCATCTTGCGATAGAGACCCGAAATCTCTCCATTTTCACCGATCACAACGACTGTGTTGTGGTAAATCCCGACAGTTCTCTGTTCAAAAAGAGAAGCAATCACCGTAACCTTTTTTGCCTGCGCGATTTGCCCGATTGCCGATGTGGAAGGTCCGGGAATCGGTTCCGCCAGGTCGAAGTTATGAATATCCTCCGTTTGGCAAAAATACGGAGAGCGAAACAATTCCGGCAAACAGATCACTTTAGCCCCAACGGCGGCAGCTTCTTCGATCCGGCTGATTGCTTTCTGCAGATTCTCACCGGGATCGGCGGAACATCTCAATTGAACTCCAGCCAGGATATATTTATGATTTTTCGGCATCGATCGTTCCTCGGAAAGATTACACTAGCGAAGATAACTTTCTCTTTTTCATAACGTTTCTCCCACATAAGACGTTCAATATGGGATGACTTCTTATTATACCATACCCTGCCCTGTAAACCACTTACCCAACAGCACCAGGAATTGTATGAAGAATGACATACTCTTTGAGTGATTTTGTAAATATCGATTCTATCTCAAAACTAAGAAAAATGATCGACTATGTAATGTTTCCATATGAATTTTTTTTTCAAAATTTCTGACTGTTTTGTGATATAATCTCGCCAATTATCATCCCAGTCCCTGGAGTACCGGAGTACCGTTTCAAACGCCATTGTCCTTCATCAGGTCGTTGGAAATGCGCCGGGAGTACCAGAAACACAGGGGTGTCATTCCAACTTACCGATGCAAAGGAGTAACGCAGCCATGGCAACAGGTCGTGTGAAATGGTTTAACGAGCAGAAGGGGTACGGATTTATCGAAGGAGCGGGAGGAAGCGAGATTTTCGTTCATTTCTCTGGAATCCAAGGAGACGGATTTAAGAATTTATTTGAAGGACAGACCGTAGAATACGATATCGAACAAGGTGAAAAAGGCCCCAAGGCCGTCAATGTTGTAGTCAAAGGCTGATTTTTTTCGTTTTCTTTTAACCGTTCAAACAATCCATTCGACTCGAATGGATTGTTTTTTTAAATCCGGCTATTCGCTCGATCTCCACGAATAGACTCTTCATGGGGCATGTACGCCAACAGATTCCGTATACAATAATCAAATAAAATCCTAGCCAAAGATATTTGAATATCAGGTATCTGAAAATTCTTTCAAGGCTCCAAAGTAGACTGAAAGATAAACTCGCAGAAACGCCTTGAAAGAATCTATAGAACCGGTGAATAGTTATGAAGAATCGTTTTTTCACTATTGGGATACTGGCCCTGGCGAGTCTCTGCCTATCCTGTTGCCAGACAACCGACACACCGCTGTTCGCCCGGGGAACCACGATCGCCATCGTCGTTCCGAACCAAACCAATCCGCTGGAATCATTCGCCCTGGACGAGTTACGCCGATCTTTGAGCCGGGTGTATCCTAACCATCAGTTCCCCATTCAACATTCGATCCCGGAAAAAGACCCCGCCATTGCACTCGGAACCCTCGCCGATTTTCCCGAACTTTCTCTATATATAGAAGGGAATGAACTCAAACAACCGGAAAGTTATGTCGTCGCGAAAATTCGGCGCAAAGGGCAGCCGTTCGGTGTGATAGCCGGTGCCGACGAGCGCGGTGTTCTTTACGGCGTCTACGCTCTGCTGGAAGAGATCGGCTTTGGTTTTTATCTTTCCGGCGACGCGGTTCCTCCACCCCGCAAGGGCGCTTTCGATTTTACCGCCTGGAACTTCAAGGATGAACCGGTTGCCGGGGAGCGAATCGCTCTTAATTGGCACAACTTTTTGAGCGGATGTTCTTCCTGGAACCTGGAAGACTGGCTAAAGTGGATCGCTCAACTATCGAAAATGCGCTTCAACGCCATCATGGTTCACGCCTATGGGAATAATCCCATGGATCGATTCGCCTTTAACGGTCAGGAAAAACCTGTGGGTTATCTCTCCTCCACACAAAAAGGCCGCGACTGGGGAACCCAACACGTGAATGATGTCCGGCGGCTTATCGGGGGAAAAGACTTGTTCGATACTCCCGTATTCGGCTCCAACGCTACCTTGGTTCCCGATGACGAACGTTCCGCAGCAGCCATTAGTCTGATGCAACAGGTATTCTCGTATGCGGACGAACGCGGGATGAAGGTGATTTACGCTGTCGATATCGATACGATCTCTGCCAATCCCGCCCATCCGATCCAAACCCTTCCCCAGGAAGCCCGGCTGACAGTACAGGGTTCACAAGTCGCTAATCCAGACACACCCGAAGGGTACGATTACTACAAAGCCCGCGTTCAATCTCTACTCCATGACTACCCACAAATCGATCGAATTGCACTGTGGTTCCGCCGTTATGCGGATGTTTCTCTTGGGACAATCTGGCGAGCTATACAGGTGGAAGAATTTCCTCCCGACTGGAAACGCGAATATCAACAAAAACAGGGAGAACACCCGGAAATCGCAAACGATCCGGAATGCCCCAGCCTGTTCGCTATAGGGAAAATCGCTCAAGCCTACCGGAAAGCCTTGGACGCGATGGGACGCCAGGATATCTCGCTTGCTGCGGGGAGTTGGGGATACGATTTTGTTCCCGCTGCGCACATCTTTTTCCCACCAGAGATTACCCTGATCCCCCTGGATTCCGAGATCAATCTATATGATGCCGAATCGACCCAGCGTCTCGGTTCTGTGAGCCACAACAGGTCCATAATCCCGATCGTCTGGGCTCAGCATGACGATCATTCGTTTTGCGGACGGCCTTATCTTCCTTACCCTCATTTGGGCTCCTATTTAATAGACCATCGTTTTGCCGGTTTGGGAATTATTCACTGGACAACCCGTCCTCTCGATCTGTTCTTCAAAAACATCGCCAAACAGGTCTGGAAGAAAAGCCTCGATGAACCTATTTACAAAACCTGCAAGGATACAGCCCTACGTCAATTCGGTTTAAAATTCCGCGAACCAGTGGGGGAATATCTCATCCAGTGGATCCATAACGCCCCCCAGTTTGGCCGCGAAACAACCGACCGGTTTATTGACCGTCCACTCCACGATAGCGAAGCGGTTATCGCAGAGTGTCAAAAACGGCGCGCCTTTCTCAGCGATATCGATCCACACACCATGACACCGGAAGCCAAGCAGCGCCTTCAATATTATAAATGGCTGGAAGAATTCACCATTCAATTCTATCAAAACCAGAACGCGCTGGATCGGTGCCTGCAATACCTGCAAAAAAATCAGATCGCTCAGATTTACGAGACGCTAGAGCAATGCAAACCGGAGACGGCCATCAAACGATTCGCTCAACTATCTCAACTTGACGGCCCCACTCCGGGCGAAAAAGGGCTTCTGGTCTCATTGAACCTCCGCTGGTACCCCTATTTTATCAGCCTGCGCCAGAGCCTACGCGAGGAATCTATCCGCATTAACTTTCTCCCCACTCACCACGATTCGCTGGCTCAGGCGCCGGGAAATAACACCTTTTTTATCGATAAAAACGGAAGATGGTGGATAGGCATGGGACAAAAAGAAACCGGCTGCGAAACGTACGAACTAGCCGAACCGCCAGTCAGTTCTTCAGAACCTTATGCGGAAATCGGCCAGACCGGCATTCGGATTACTCAAAAGACAGAAATCCGCCTAGCTCCTTTCGCCAACCGTTCTGTGGCCAGTGGGGATTATCAAGCGCATTTATTCTTCGTAGAGCCGCAATATGAGAAGGTCGGCGAACGGCTATTCCAATTGACGATGTGGGAAGAAGCCGAAGGGAAAAACGCCTTAAAGCCATTCGTCAAAGAACGAATTGACATCGTTCAACGAGCGGGAGGGCGTAACCGGGTCGTACAATTGACCTATCCCATCGATATGCAAAACGGCGTTTTGATCGTCGAACTTCTCCCCATTCGAAACGATGCCCTGTTATGCGGTGCGATCCTGGAACCAGTGGAATTGCAACAGCGGGAAATTTACTGATTTTTTAATTGACTCCAACTCTCTCAGTAGTTTCCGGGCTGGTTTTTCCCCACACGGCTCGGAATTCTCCGTTACTGCCGTCGTCCACTCGGATAAAACGGCTTTCGAATCCTTTTCCCAAAGGTTCTTCCAATTGCAAGGGAACCTCGGTAACCGATGCCGGAGCAAAATCTTCCGGTGAAAATTCTTCATTGATTTTTTCCAATAGAAACCGATAGACGATATCAATCCCTTCACTGCCGGTTCTTTGCATCCGCACCGGGAGATGGTTGCCGGTATGGATCCACCATTCATCGATATGGAGTTCTTCTCTTTCCTTTCCGGGGCTCACACGCCATGCCCGAAGCACGTGGACGGTTCTGTCGATGGTCTCTTTCGTTCCCAGATACTCCAGATTATTTTCCGCCAATACGGTATCGATGTCCGATGTCGATAGATAGAACGGATCGGCAATATGAATATCGAGGATTTGTACGTCTTCCGGTGGCAATCCTTTGAGGCTGGCCTGCTTTGCACTCTCTTCGTAGCGCCAAAAACGCCGCCCCGTACTGCCGATCAGCAAAGGATTCTCCGCCATATTTCTTAGATCCGCCACGAACAGAGTCGTTCCCTGTATTCGAAACCGGGCGGATTGTTGTTGTAAATAAGTAAAGCCGGAACCGAGAAGAAGACTACTCGTCCTGCGCAGGACAATTTCTTCAAACGAACGC
>CAZFOX010000387.1:0-5622 GCA_964520565.1 uncultured bacterium
CGGCCCGAAGACATCAACCTCGACGAGATCTTCCGCCAGTATCGGATTACCGACAAGCGCATCCAGCAACAACTGGCCTTGATCCGGGACTCTATGCCGGAGAAATTCGAAGACTACATCCAAGCCTTTGCCGGAAATCGGGTGAAAGACCGCGAACCGTTTCCCGAACCGCATCCCGACGATTGCAACCAGGGCGATATCTGTCTGGGCTGGACGCCCGACCGGCATATCTTTCACGCCGCCTTTTACCCCGAGTACTCCGAATATTTTATGTACAACTGGCTGGTCTTCGGCATGGCGGGTGCGGGCAGGACCAACCTTATCACCAGCGCCTTGATTCAAGCGGCCCAGAAAGGAATCCACATCGCCGTCTACGATATCAAACGCGATTACCCCTGTCTCATCGCCCTGCCCGAATTCTCCCGCCTGCTGGTATTCCGCATCGCCGGATTGGGAACCTCTCCCATCCCCCAGTTCCCCTTCAATCCCCTACAGCCCGATCCTCTAATCGATCCCAAACAGCACGCCATGATCTTCGCCACCACTTTCTGCACCGCCAACGGTCTGATGGACGCCTCCCAAGCCCATCTGCTCACGCTTCTCAATCAAATCTACTCCGAGCGGGGCGTCTACGCCGGTTCCAACAACATTCCCTCGGTTCGCGATCTCCTCTACTATTTCGAAGCCAATCTTCCCGCCCGGCAATCGCCCCAATACCAATACCACTGCCGGTTAACGGAAAAACTGAAGATGTTCTGCGCCCTCTTGCAGAGCGGAGCCAGTCTCACCCACGGGCTGACTTCCTCCACGCTCTCGTCCCGATCCTACGTGCTGCTCTTCTCCGAAGAATTGTCCGCCTTCCGCAGTTTTTACGCGACCTTCGATGGATTGACTCAGATTCTCCTGCGCAAGGAGCATCGTTCCTACAGCCGGGAGCGGCGCATTCACGTCCTGGATGAATGCAAGAACATCGCTCCCTGGAAAGAAGAAATCAAAGCCGGACAGTACGCCCAAATCGTCACCCAATCCCGGGAATTCAACATCGGCACCTTGGCTGCCGATCAGGAACCCACCGCCATCTCGTCCGCCCTGTTCGCCAACGCCCATTATCTGCTGTTCAGCAATCTCTCCAACGCCAAGGACCTGGACAAGGTGATTATTTCCACCGGCATCCAGGACTACCAGCAGAATAAACGATGTTACCGGCTGGTCACCGGCGAGTTTGTTCTCAAGCGCTCGGTGAACCATCCCTGTCTGGTCTTGTTGACGACTCCCTATCTCCCCATCGACAAAAGCGTCACCGACGAACGCATCGCCGCTCACATGTCCAATCTTTTGCCGGAACTCGCTCCACTCATCCGGTATTCCGCTCAGAATGTTCCCGCGCATGCATCAACCACTGCGAAGACAACTCCATCGCCTTCAACTCAATCCGATTCCAGCATGCTTATTTTGGGATTCATGATTGAAGCCTACCAAAAGCAGGACTGGTCGGCGCTCTCTTATCCCTGCCTCCAAACCCAAACCGGGATGAAACGGTTCTCCTTCGATCGCGCGGTACTGGAGTTGAAGAAACAAACCTGGATTCAATCCAGTGAGATCAAGTTGTCTCCCAGAGGGGGAGCCACCCAGTTCTTGGAGTTCACCGAAACCGGAATCGCCTACTTCCAATCCCAGGGACGCCAAATCGTTCTGGCCATCCCGGGAGTCTTGCACCGTATGTTGGTGAATCGTATTGGAGACTATTACCGAGACCAGGGAGCCCGGGTATCTACCGAGCGGGTCATCCGCCAGCAGCGCTGCGATCTGTTCGTCTCGTCCGGCGACGGCGATGAAATCATCGAAGTGGCCCTTACGAATCCCCAGGAAGACCTGGTGGCCAAAGCCATTGCTTACGGAAATGAGAATTTGAAACACACCCTTTTAACCTTCGTCTGCGCCAACTCAGTAAAAGCCGGAGAATTGAAACGCTTCATCGCTCAAGAACTCCCCCAGCACGGAATCCCATTCTCCCCCAACACCATTCGATTTCTCCCCGTTTTCGAATATTTCCAGAGTGAAAAGAAAACCACCCATCCTCAAATCCAAAACCGGCAGAAAGGAACCAAGTCATGAAACGCAATCATGTCGACAAATGGCCCTATTTTCCCCGCCAGTTTCCCGAACCCAGAAATCATCGTCCTTACAAACCGAAGACGTTTGTCTGCGATCTCTGCCGGGAAGAGAAAAGCGACATTGGGAAAAATACTTGTGAAGAATGCGGAGTAACGGCCTGTGAGGACTGTTGGGAAAGAGAAGATTATTTCGATGGCCAGGCATCGGGGTCATGGTGTAATTTGAATATCCACTACCATGGCAAGTACTGCCCCACCTGCTATCGCAAGGAATGGGATGCAGAGATTGAGGAATTCAATCAAAAGTTGGATGAAGAACACCGTTCTCAAGAAGCGCGGCTTGAGGAAGAACGGCGACATGAGCAAGAACTCATCGAAGGAGCCGAACGCGAAGAAGCCAAACGTGAACACCACGACCATATCTGGCAATACGCCAAAGAACACGACCAACTCATTCAATGCGAATCCTGCAAGGATCAAGAACCCAAGGAATATTTTGAGAAATGCGATCGTTGCAAAAACACTTTTTGTTATAAATGCATAAGCGCTCCAGGAGATTTCTTTTACCGTTCCCTGGAAACTTTCACCCCGCAGTCTTTCGGAAAATTATGTCCCAACTGTTTCCGGGTCATCAAAGAAGAATTCGAAGAGGAACAGCGCAAACGAAATCGGGAACAGGCCGAACAAGCGGAAAATGCGGAAAAAGAACCTGAATGGGAATCCTGAATGCCCGTTCGATCTATTTTGATTCAACTTGGTGAATAATTTGTCCAGTATTACGGGATGGATGCATTCAATGAATAAGAGGCGCGTATTCATTCAATTCCCAAACGCCTTCCAACAAGCCATGAAACACATCGATCCAACTACCTTGTACAACGCCGCCGAACTTCAGGACATCCTGCGGGGCGTCGTGAAACTGGAAACCCTTCGCCACCACGGCCTGGCGGGATCTCCCGGCAGCGGCTATTGGGGGCAGAACGTGGTTGACTCGCTCAACAAATACTGGGATCATCTTGTACGTCAACGTGGAACGGGCAAGGTGCATCCAAAGGAGGAACACCTTGATGAAAAACCCGCGTTCTTTGAAAACCGAGAGTACCAAGTTCAAAACCGAGAAGTTCACCCTGCATCAGGAGGCAACGGGAAAATGGAAAGTGAGCGGCAGAGATTCCGAAGGAAAGTATCGTAGAATCCGGTTTGCGGCCAAAGATTTGAACGAAGCCATCCACAAGGCAAATGAGGTTCTGGCGGAACAAACCAACATTGAAAGCGTTCAAGCACAATCGGAAAATTCTGAACCTATCCATATTTGCGATGTTCTTCTCCGTTCTTGTGAAAATCGCAATTGGACGCCTTACACAAAAAAACAGGAACTAATGAACATGGAGTATTTTCTCCGATGGATCGATGAAGAGGGATTAACCTACTGGCATGAACTCCGTTACGAGCATATTTTGAAATACAAGCACCAACTTGAATCTAAAAACCTCGCGCACGACACCATCCGTCTTTATTTACTTCCCGTTCGAAGAGCGGCTCGATGGGCTGCAGCCAATTGGCCCAAAGAGTATGTGAATGTCTGTGAAGGATTACGGTTATCCAAGAATCGTTCCAATTCGTCCATCTACGACGAAAACGAAGGGAATCCCTATCTTCCTATCCATCAAGTGCTGGATTTTTTGGATTATTTATCCCGTGATCCAAATCGCGATCAATTGGTAATCGGCGTCGCTCTGCAGGGATTGATGGGACTTCAGTTGCAAGAAGCCCTTCGATTATCGTGGGGAAAAATCGATTTCAAGGAAGAAACGATCACGATTGATGGTATGGTCAAAAATCGATTCCGCATTCGAAAAATCCCCATGGTAAGCGTCGTATCATGGATACTTCGTCAATCCCATCAAAACCAATCCTCTTCGAATCCACTGATTTCAAAATACGCAGCGTACGATAATTATTCCCACGCCGTAAAGCGAGAAATGAAGCGATGGAATCCAGAAGCCTCGATCAAGCCCAAGGATTTACGCAATACCATCCAGACAGCAGCCATCGATGGCGGTTGGTATGGGTATTACGTTCAGAGGTATGTGGGACACGCGCCGACCACGATTGGTGAACGCCATTATCACGGAGACCAAGGTAAAAGGATGCAGCCCTTGTTCAAAGAGAAAGTGGTTAAACGAATCGAAGAGGAAATCAAGAACTGGAAAGTTCCCCATGACACCTTGATCATTCCCGGTCCCAGATTGGTAGTGAACCAATGAAATTGCACGCTCATTGCACGATGCACGTTATACGTGCAAAAAAAAGTCAGATGTGCGGCAACACAACTGACCTTAAATCAAGTACTTAAGTCATGCGCCGGGAGGGACTCGAACCCCCAACCGCCTGATCCGAAGTCAGGTGCTCTATCCAATTGAGCTACCGGCGCAATCGGTTTTATGATTCGCCTGGGCGATCATGCATTAAACCCAGATGATTCTTATCGTTTCTTCGAGACGGTCAACCCCTTTGTCTCTTTTTTGCTGATTCGCCCTTTTCCCCCAAACGGGGGCGATCTGTTTCAATACAATTCCCACGATCCGATCTGCGTCGATCCTTCGAAGCGAATCGGATTCTTGCGCGCGGTGGTTACATCCCACCAGCCCATATGATCCCATCCGGTGGAACCGTGCGTGAGATACCGTACGTTTCCGTTGAAGTCGCCGTCCGGCCATACGATCAGGGGTGCGCCATCGCCCTGAATGCTCACAATGACGCGCAGCCAGGTAATTCCCGAACTATCCGGATCGTCCAGCGTGATGAATGCAACGGCGGTATCGAGATCGAAGGCAAATTCCACTGCGTAGAAATTATCGCCGGGAATTACGTTGAACTCGAAATTCTCCAGATTGTGATCGGCGGGACTGACTTCGGGATTCCGCTGAAAGTCGGCGTAATGGCCGTCCGCGCCAAAGACGATCTTATTACGTGGATCATCCGTGTAATTCTGCAGAATTAAAAACTCATAGAGAGCGCTGCCCCACCAGGCGGCGGCATCGTTCTCGGTCGGTGCATCGGCAACGATGCCCGGCTTGAAGCCATATCCAATGATTCCCACATACAACCGGGGTGGATTTCCATCCACGATCCCCGCATAAAAGTGCATATCCTTCGAACGAGGACCGTTGACAGGATCCTGATCGTTTTCCGGCTCTGTATAGATCAGCCAGTTGGTACCGTCGTTCAAACTGGCCGCCCATCCCGAATCGAAATCGCCGCCGATGATCGGCAAGGGTCCGGCCGGGTTGATAAATTTCACAACATACGAATTGGTTGCAATGGGACCGAACTCGGTTTCCTGCGCGAATGACGGAGTTCCCATCAACATGCTGACAATCATTGTGAGAGAGAGAAACATGAAGAATCGCCGCATAGTTTTTTACCCCCGTAGAAAGGTTGATATTTACGACCCCTGGGATCGTATCCGCAGCATGATACTCGCTCACAGGCTTCCGCGTCAATT
>CAZFOX010000388.1:0-5609 GCA_964520565.1 uncultured bacterium
TCGTACGGTAATATTTACGTGGCAAAGGTAGCGATGGGTTGCAACGATCTTCAATGCCTGCGCGCCTTTTTGGAAGCGGAAGCGTACGACGGCCCCTCTTTGATCCTGGCTTACTCGCACTGTATCGCGCACGGCATCAATATGCGCACCGGCAATGACACCCAGAAGCAGGCGGTCGAGAGCGGCCACTGGCCGTTGTACCGGTACAATCCCGATCTGGCCAAGGAAGGCAAGAATCCGTTGCAGCTGGATTCGAAGGATCCCAAGATTTCCTATCAGGATTTCGCGTACGCGCAGACGCGCTTCAAGATGCTCACCAAGAGCAAGCCCGAAGAATCCAAGCGTCTCATGGAATTGGGTCAGGCGGAAGTCACCAGCCGGTGGCATCTGTATCGCCAGATGGCGGCCATGAATTACGGGCCTGCCGACTGATCCGAGTCGAATCTGGACGAATAGAGCGAAGTGTTTGGATAAAACGAGGAAAGGAAAGCAACGATGGATTTAACTACCACTTATCTCGGTCTTTCTTTAAAGAATCCGATTGTCCCGTCGGCGTCTCCTCTTTCCCGCGAATTGGATACCGTCAAGAAACTGGAGGACGCGGGGGCGTCCGCCATCATCATGTATTCTCTCTTTGAGGAACAAATTCAATTCGAGGCGGCGGAACTGACGCATTTTCTGGAACACGGCACGGACAGTTTTGCGGAGGCGACATCGTATTTTCCGGAACCGGAAGACTATCACATGGGGCCGGACGAATATCTGGAGCAGATTCGCAAGATCAAGAAAACGGTCGATATTCCCGTCATCGCCAGCCTGAACGGCGTTTCGACCGGCGGGTGGATCGATATCGCCAAGAAGATGCAGGATGCGGGGGCGGACGCACTGGAGTTGAACGTCTATTACATCCCCACCGATCCGCGACTGGCGGCGCAGGATGTGGAAGAGATTTACGAAGACGTTCTCAAGGCGGTCAAGAACGCGGTGCGGATTCCCGTCTCGGTAAAACTGAGCCCGTATTTTACCTCTTTGACGAATGTGGCCAACAAGCTCGTCAATGCAGGCGCGGACGGTCTGGTTCTCTTTAACCGCTTTTACCAGCCGGATATCGACGTTGACAATCTGGAAGTCACACCCAATCTGCAGCTGAGCACGCCGGTTGAACTGCGCCTGCCGCTGCGCTGGATCGCGTTGCTTTACGGCCGTGTGGGCGCCGATCTGGCCGCCACAACCGGTATTTACAGCGCGCAGGATGCGATCAAGGCGATCATGGCGGGAGCCAATGTGGCGTGCATGTGTTCGGCTCTGTTGCGTCATGGCCCGGGGCGGATTACGGAAGTGCTTAACGGCATGAAAGCCTGGATGGAAGAACATGAATACACGTCGGTGGAGCAGATGAAGGGTTGCATGAGCCAAAAGTCCTGCCCCGAACCGGCGGCGTTCGAACGCGCCAATTATATGAAGGTGTTGCAGAGTTACGTGTGACGTTCGAAAGTCGGATTTTTAAATCCGCCGAATTTGTTGTGAATAGAGACCCCCGGTGAGATTCTTGCCGGGGGTTTTTTACGAGGGGAGGTCGTTTAGATACAAATTTTCCAAAAATACCCAGTGCGGACAATGCACCGATCTTGGCATCTATTTCGTTGGAAATAAGTTTCTTGGTACGTAAGGACGGGTTTGAAACCCGCCCCTACTGCCTAGGGCGAGTGAGAGGCTGAGAGAGCGGGCGTCCCCGGGCGCCGTTCCAATTCCACCCCTCACCCGAAGAGCGAGAGCGTTAGACTACCGCCATTCCGTTTACGTACGATTCGATTCGGGGACAGGTTCCAGCGCGACTAAAGGGTACGTTTGGCGTTTTAAAGGGAGCACAATCGCTAGCGCCGCCAGTACCAGCGCCGCACAGGCGAAAAAAGGAGCTCGTGGAGAGGCAATCTGAAAGAGTAGCGTTCCCAGAATAGGTCCAAAAATACGCCCCAGACTGGACATGGATTGATGGAGTCCCAAAATCCCTCCCTGCACTTCGTCGGCGCTAAATTGGGAGAGAAGGCTGGCGATCGCCGGAGCGGCGAAACCCGACGCAACCGCCATGACGGTCACCGACAACGAAAGCCCGTTCATGGATGTCGACATCCCCATACAGGCCAGACCCGCCATCACTCCCCCGATCCCGAAAACCAACAGGTTGCGGTCTCCGAATCGCCTGGAGGCTGGACGGATCGCTCCACCCTGTACCAACACCATGATGATTCCTACCAGGAACAAGATGGCGCTGTTTTGACGGGCAGTCATACCAAACATTTGCATTCCATAGAGGGCGAAAGTGCTTTCCATAGCCGAAAAAGCGATATAGTAGAGGAGCGAGATCGAAAGAAGACGGGGAATGTTGGGTACGCGTAGCGCCTTGTAGAGCCGCTGGATCGTAAAACGGCGTTCATCCAGATGCCGATCGTTGCGATAGTGCAGGGTTTCCGGAAGCAGGAAAAAGGCCAATATAAGATCGATTCCCGATAAAAACGCTGCTACGGTAAAGGGAAGGGTATAGTTATGGTCTGTGACCAGGAGACCCGCCAGAGCCGGACCGAGGACAAAACCGAGACCGATGGCGGCTCCCACCATACCCATGCCCTTGGTGCGTTGTTCGGGAGGCAGGCAGTCGGCGACGATGGCCTGGGCGGTAGAGATATTGGCGGCGGCGCATCCGGCGATGAGGCGGGCGACGAACAGCCAGGACAACGATTGTGCGAAGGCGAACATGAAATACCCGGCCGTCGAACCGATCAAACTGATTAACATAATGGGGCGGCGTCCCACCCGATCCGAAAGCCTCCCCCAGATCGGCGCAAAGACAAACTGGGCGGCGGAATAACTGGCCATCAGCAGGCCGATCTCGATGCTGGTGGCGTTGTAATCCTTGCCCACGTAAGTCAGAAGGGGAATCAGGATTCCGAAACCCAGCAGATCGAGGAATACTGTAAAAAAGACAATAAAGAGAGGCGAGAGTTTTTTCATGAAACCCTTTTCCGAGAAGAACCCCATACGCACGATTCAGCGGAAATTGTAACCAACGAGCCATGAGGGAGAAGTGAGTTTGTTGGAAAGAATTGTTCAGATTTCTGGGGAAGCAGTCCTTCCATCCGCCCCATTCCCGGAAACCACCGCATCGAAGAGGGGATGGGATTGCTTTACTTCGTCTGCAATGATCGATATTTTTAACCGCGGAAGTAATTTTACCAAAAGATGTTAGATTGCTATGTTGTATTTCTATAATAATATTATTTCTCTGAATTGAAAAAACAATGGACCGTAATACCAGCCAAAACACACGTCTTCGAGCCTTTGTTCAATGGGGGATTGGGCTTTTTTTATTAACCGTGGTGAGCGAGCAGATTATGAAATATGTGTCACTGCGCGGATTGATCGGGCAGTACGCGTATGGCCATTCGTACGCCATGCGAAACCTGGGCATACCCGGCCAATATATCGGCCGGGTCACCGGCGTGCGGTGGAACGCTCTTGCCAGCCATCCCGGCGATATCCCAGGATTCCAGCCCCGCCTGTCGATCGCCCGTGAAACGGTGGTGGGAACGACGGAAACGCAATGGTTCTGCGCCTATCTGGTCAACTGCACGAATCAACCCCCCAATGAAAACGAACCTTCTCCCTTTCCCCCCATCACGGATGTGGTTCACGCGATACCCTGAACGTCCGCTTCAGCGTTCGCCCGCACCGCATCGATCGCCCACCAGAGAATCAATCCGATATAGAGACCGATGAAGTTCAAAAAGATATCGTTCAGATCCAATACCCGGCTGGGGAAGAAGGATTGCGCCCATTCGTCGGCGATACAGATCACGGCGCTCAGCCCAGCGGCGATACCGCGCTGACGAGGGAACGCGGCGCTGAAGAGTAGTGTACAGATGGCGAATTGGGGGATATGAATCAACTCGGTGGAGAGCAGCAACGTCCGTGAAACGACCCATACCGAAGCCGCCGCTCCAAAAATCGCCGTCAGCCACTCCATCCCGGTGGGACGCCGAAAGCGAAACCGAGATCCGACAAAGGCAGCCGAGCCGAGACCGGCGAGAACCAGGATCGGAATAAACGTCCGGTTGAACGATTTCCAACCGTTGCGCCCGATGTATTGCGCGATACTGTTGCTCACCAGCGATACACATGTAAAGCCGAAAATACAAAAGAGAATCGCCAGACCGAGAAAAACCATTTCCTTCCTGCTCATGGAACCGCCTCGATGATTTCTTGCTGCAGTGGTTCTCATAATCCCGTTCCTATGCGCGTTTCGAAAATGGAACGTTTTTATTTATGCACGTACTTTTGAGAACCACTTTGGTAGTCTGACTATTTATATTGCCGGGTAAAAAGGCATACTATGGATCCACTTGCGATATGGATCATCATTCGATTGCTTCGCTTCGCTCGCAATGACAATGATATAGCGATACGTTCGTGTCATTGCGAATGAAGTGAAGCAATCTAAAAGTCTGATCGTTGTTTTTTACGCGACACTTTTTAATCGGTGCTCTACTAGAATCCTATCGGCAGGAGATACGGGAATCAACGCATACGCAATCCGTCCAGGGAATTATCCGGCGCTTTCAAGTTCGGTACTTATGAAACAAGGCATCGCATTTTCCACACACCGACGATTGGTTGGCGAAGAATTCGCATTCGCGCTGCGAATCCCACGCCTCCGTGACCGCCGATCCAGGCGATGACAGCGAACCGATTCCAAACTCGCGCAGATTGCAACAGGGGGTAATCGTTCCATCCACGGTAATGTAAACGCTGTCGTCGGTACGCAGGCAAATGCGGTCGAAATGCGTTGCGAGGCGCAGGGGGAGCGGTTGCCGGTTCAGGCTGTATACGAGTACTCCCAATTCCCGGCCGAGCCGAATCAGGGAGGCAATCGTATTCTGTTCATCCTCCCAGGGGGGACGCGAGGCCGAATGCCCCGGGTACGATTGCAGGCGGACGAGATTCACTCCCGACATCGAACGCTCGGCGGCAAAACGGATGTATTCGCGAACGTCCGGGAGGTTCTCGTTCACCAGCAGACACTGTAAGGTCAGCGGCGTGCTGGTGGATAGCGCTTTATCCTCGGCATACTCGATAAGATTACGGAAGGTTTTCGGGGAAGCGGGATGCAAAATATCCCGCCATTGGGGAGGCAATGGATCGCGTCCCGGCCATAAATCCACAGAGACCGTCACGCCCGATACACGAACGGAAGCCAGACGGGACCGCCGTTCGGCATCCAAGAGAATCCCGTTTGTCGTAAACCGAACGAGCGTATCCGGCCAGAAACGGTTGGCTAATTCGACCAGTTCGAAAAACCGGGGATGCATCAACGGCTCGCCCCAGCCGGTCAACACCAGGCGGCGTGGCGCGGGATTGTTACGCACCAGGTTTTCAAAAAGTTCGGCGGGGAAATCGATCTGGGGGATCGCGCCGTGCGTATGGGGGCACATGGCGCATTGCAGATTGCAGGCGTTGGTTGCCTCGATCTGAATCTCTTCGGGATACGAGCGGCGGCGTTGGGCGAGCAGCCGAAGAAATTTTGACGCGTTGCCTAGTAGGGTTCGCATGATTTA
>CAZFOX010000389.1:0-429 GCA_964520565.1 uncultured bacterium
TTCAATGGTGGAAGGGAATTCCCAAATCAACGCGGCCAGAACGAACAGAAAAACGGCGATGAAGATCGCCTTATGCGGTTTCAATACAACGATTCCCACCAGAACGAGCGCTATGGAAGCGAAGGCGATTTGAAAAGGATTCCAACGAGGGACAATCAATAGAATCAAAAAAATGCCGGCTAATGCGCTTCCAAGCGATTCGAACAAAAAAACGCGTCCCACAGCGGAAGCGCCTGAATCAGGAAGCATGCCCTTTTTAAAAACCGCCGATAACAGGGGAAATGTGAAACCGATAAGAAAAGATGCTGGAGTTACTGTCAACGAGGAAACGCAAACCATTTGCAAAGGTGAAAAAGCGTTCTGTGGAGGAACCGATAAAACAACCGGCATCAGCCGAATCACAATCGTACAGAGCATCAGAGATAACGG
>CAZFOX010000389.1:439-5590 GCA_964520565.1 uncultured bacterium
ATAAGATCAACCACCATTCGTTGGCGAGATCGAACGGAAGGCGGGTTGGAATTAACGCGCCAATGGATACACCAATCAACCAGAAAACCAACATCAGCGAAAGAATGAATTCATTGCCCGCCAGTAGTACCATCTGCTCGCGGAATAAAATCACCTGCATAAGGATGGCTATACAACCCACAAAACCGGCAGAAAGTATGGGCAAGATTAACAAAGAACGGGATAATTGAGAAAGAGACATTTGCGAACTCGATCTCTTCAAAGATTAACCCGGCCATATTGCAACATCCTGCCAACGTGTTCCGGGACTGCTGCCGGTAAAAAGAACCGGTGCTATGGCGTGTTTTTCGGCGAAAAGACCGGCAATTTCTCGAACGGTCTCTAGTCCTTCATCGCCTATACAAAGAACACAGACGGTTCCTCCGCTTCCCCCACCGGTAATCTTTGCGCCGAAAACCCCTTTCGCCGGCCCGGCATCGCAAACTGCCTGCACCAGTTCATCCGTGGCGGAACACCCCAGCCCACAAGCAGAGTAACTGGAATGCGATTCGAACATGGCTTCTCCCAACATCCGGTAAATTGACTTTTTCTCGATGGAAGAATCGTCCATACCGGCCAATGTCTGCAGGAGATGGACAAAGGAATTGACGCGATGATTTTCAAAAACCGGATGGGCGGTACACACGCTGACGGCATACACCTTATCCGCTTCGATCGAAGTGATGGGATCGATGGTATCTCCATATTGCTCGGAAAAATCGCGGCCGCTTATCCGTTCCGGCAATTGATTCCAGAATCGGGATTCAAAAAGCGACAGATCGATATTGGCCAGGTATCCTGAAAAAGGAAGCGAAGAAGAAATCCCATCTTGCTTCGTCTTCATAATATCTTCCAAAGATGCCCCCTCTTGACGGGCAATGATGGAATAACCCATAAAGGCCGCCACGCGTACATCGCTGTAAGATGCGCCGCTGACGGCATGACGAACGCCGCTGTCGATTCCCACAAAATGAACCGGCTCGGGAATATCAACCGGTTCATAGATTATCGAGGGTTGGCATAAGATGGGTAGCAGTTTGTTTTCACGGCCCAAATAGGATGCCAGTTGATCCATGATGCCACAGGGAGCACCCACAATACGGTTTTCCACACGTTGAGCCAGAGTAGGCAATTCCGTATCGCCCAATTCAACCTGAAACACTTTCGCCAGTGCGGACATCACCGCCACTTCGATGGCAGCGGAGGAAGAGACGCCTTTGCCGATAGGAACATCCGACTGTACGAAAATGTCCGCTCCACAAAGTGGGATGTTTTTTTCTTTCCACAAAACCAAATAGCATCCGACGGCATATGCCGCCCAATCTCCGCCTTGGATTTGAGATAGTTTGATTCGCGCGGAATCGTAAGCATCGCAATCTCCCGCTGGAGCGGTATCGATCAGTGAATTGAGTGGAATTTCGACAATCCATTCCCGGCCGAGAGATTCGGCAGCCTGGCTGCGAACGCGAATGCGCCCGTCTTCCCTCCGCGCCACCCAGGCCGTGGTGCGTTCGCGGATAGGCATTTGCAAGACCAACGAGCCGGAATAGTCGGCAATGCCTCCCATAACATCAAGGCGGCCAGGAGCGGAAGCGCAATAAACTGTTTGCTCGGGATGAAAAAAAAGCCGGAGTTCTGAGTCCATAACAATCCTATCAAGATTTGGTTTATTCTATCAATCGATGTTTACGGAGCAGACCGAGCAAAACCGGTTCCACTTCCGAACGGATGGATGGATTGGCGTATGCGATCCAATCCACCGCACTCGTCGTATCCAGGAGTGGATCGAGCGGCGCGCCGGTTGCATCCGTGACAATCAAACCCGCTTCATGGGCAATATTATGCGCTGAAACATCATAGGGATGACAGGTCAATCCTGTCCATTGCCCTTCTTTTTTCAGACGCCGGTAGAGACTGGCGCGCAAATCGGCGACAAAACGATCGTGACCGGTCAAAATTTCATAAAGTTGCCC
This sequence comes from uncultured bacterium, assembly GCA_964520565.1. Lineage (GTDB taxonomy): Bacteria > Hinthialibacterota > Hinthialibacteria > Hinthialibacterales > Hinthialibacteraceae > CAZFOX01. The sequence continues at coordinate 2,452 of CAZFOX010000389.1, forward strand.
GCCGGTGGAAATATATTGATCTTCGAAAAGTATCGCCCTTCCTACGGGAGGATTGGGAAACAACGCGGATACCAATTCGTCTTCGATCCGGGCGAGAATTTCCTTGGCGGGGGGAAAGAAACGGCTGATCTGTCCAAATCCGCCCAGGATAGTTTTCGATTGGGATGGTGCGATCGAACGCGGGATATACTCGCCGGTACTGAGATTTCGTGTTGTACGATGTACTCCCTGCCCACGAATGGCCCAAAATTCATCGCTGAGATGGCTGCGCGATGTGGGAAGTTCGACCATGACGGAGACTTCAATATCCCGCAGGGACGTGGTTTCGCCCCGATTGGGTGCGGCCCCAGCCAGAAAGAAAGCGGAACGCTTATCGTACATGATGCCGCGCGTTCCATCGATTGGATCCATGATGAGCCGCCATGCAACCGTCTCCGAATCGTCGTCATCGGGAATCACCAAGCCGCTTTCGTCGCCGATCCCTTCCGCAACGAGCACGATCCCGCCGAGATTCCCTGCGTCTTTATTCAATAGTGGCAGGATAATGGATTCGACATCGCGATCGATATTATAAATAGTGTCCTCGGCAGTTTCGGCGTGAACGGCGGTACGGTCTTCGAGAGATTGATGGATCAGCGAATGATGCACACGATTGCATACCTGGCGGCCTATCTGAATCAACACGTCGCGGATCCATTCGTAATTCATTGAGAGATAAACCTTCCTTTATATTTCTTTCTCACCCGGTTAATCCTGTTCACATGATAGATGATATGACCTTGTTATCGCAAGAAACAGAGAGAAAAACAGGGAACCCCATCCAGGAGTCCCCTGTCGATATCGTTCTGAATTTTTAAGAGTTAATATCGATTGTTGTATAACAAATTATTTCACAATCGGAGTCAGGATGATGTTCCGGTAATTAACGCCGGTATGATCGCCCTGAAGGTAAATGGGGCCGGGACGGAATTCGTCTGACCAAAGCGCTCCGCCTGTGCAGCCCAGCAGGGGTTCATTATCGATAATTTTTGTACCGTTCAGAATTACTGTCACATGACGATTACAAAGTGTAATATCGTAAGTCTGCCATTCGCCCGCTTTCTTCTCAGCGCTTACACTGGGAGTAATGCGGCTGTAGATGCCGCCCATGTTGTGCGGATCCAATGGTTTACCGAAGGTATCCGCCACCTGAACTTCATAAATGCCGCGCAGGTATATCCCACTATTACCGTTCGGAAGAACATTCACTTCGAGTTTCAGGTTAAAATCTTCAAATTCCTGTTCGGTGCGAAGATTTCCATAAGGAATATGATCTTTCCCTTTTTCCTGTTTGGGGTCGTTAACCAGCACGCCGTCTTTCACCGACCAGCCGTTAACCTGTTTTTCATCGGTCAATTTCCAAGCAGTCAGATCTTTCCCGTTAAACAGGGTTATGGGTTCGCCGAATTTCAAGGCGGAAAGATCGGGTTTCTCGGGAAGATCGGGAATTCGCTTCCCGGTTAATTCTTCCATCCGGTAGCCAATCGAATTACTATTGGGAGTCATGTGCATCAGTTTTAGATCCTCGCCATCAATTCGCCCCCAAAGTCCTTCATTAAATTGCTGAACGCGATAGGTCTTTCCTTTTTCGTCCTTGCGCTCAACCTGGAAAATACGGTTAATCATAATAGAAACATTACCGCCATCGGGACTGGACATAATCGATACGCTGGATACGGGAACCACGCTGCCACCACCCCACAAAATCTCTGCATCCAAATAAGGATTGCCTTTCCCATCTTTTTCTTCCGTGACGCTTAGCCAACCAGCTCCACCACCAGGAAGATCGAGCGCCCATCGTCCCAGGAACGGCTGCACGTCGGAATCGGCAGCATATGCCGGTGTATACAGCATCCCTAACGCTATGATAGCGATACTAAAACGGATCATGTGTTTCATATCGATATTCCTCCTCAAAAAAGTATCATTTAATGGGTACCAGTATGGAATAGAGAACGGCACATATCAAGGCGTTTATGGCTAAACGAAAACCAGTTTGCCTGCTTTTCATGAACGCCTTCAAACTAATCATTGAGAAAAACGATGGCGGCGTTCAGCGATAGAGCGTAACTCACCCATGCAAAATAGAAGAAAAAGAGAAAGGCCGCACTACGGCTGTTTTTCGCGAAAGCGATCAGAGTCGCTAAAATGAACCCCCAGAGAGCGATTAAGTCGATGAGGGCTACAAAAGGATTGCGCAAGCCAAAGAATAATCCCGGCCAGGCAAGATTCAACAACAATTGAGCGGCAAATAGAGACAAAGCCAAGTTTCTTTTTTCTCCTTCTCCAAAACGCCAAACCAGCCAGACCGCAATCGCCATAACGCCATACAAGAACGCCCAGACCGGAGCGAATACCCAATTGGGAGGATTCCAGGATGGTTTCTGAAGAGTGAAATACCAATCCGCCACCGATAAACCAGTCCAATATCCTCCTAAAGCTGCAACCGCATAGCAAACCAATACGAAAAATAAGAATATTAGGAACGGGTGATTTTTAGGATTCACGATTATTCCACCTTTTGCGATTTCATCTCGCCATACAATTCCAACGCCAGTAGCCGGGCTTCCGCATGATCGATAATAGGTTCTGGATAATGAACGCCCAGTTCGATGCCACAATCCTTCAAGAGAGTGGATGAGGCTTCCCAGGGTTTATGGATAAATCGGCTGGGCAAAGAAGCCAGTTCGGGTACCCAACGCCGGACATAACTGCCTTCGGGATCGAAGCGTTCACCCTGAAGTACCGGATTAAAAATGCGAAAGTAGGGTGCGGCGTCGGCTCCGCATCCGGCCGTCCATTGCCATCCCATGGTGTTATTGGCCAGGTCGGCATCCAGAAGCGTATCCCAGAACCAACGCGCGCCTTCTTGCCAGGGGATCAGCAGATCCTTGACCAGAAAAGAAGCGACCGCCATGCGCACCCGGTTATGCATCCAACCGGTACGCCATAATTCACGCATTCCTGCATCGATGAAAGGGAATCCTGTTTGCCCTTTTTGCCAGGCTTGCAAGAGTTCGGGGTCTTCACGCCAAGGAAAATGGGTGAAATCGGCGTTTAACGGCTGATCGGCAGTGAAGGGAAAATGAAAAAGAAGGTG
>CAZFOX010000390.1:0-5581 GCA_964520565.1 uncultured bacterium
CGACTCCTCGGTTTTCCACCTTAACTCCCTGTCTAGTTTTTGGGGTCCATTATACAGGATACTTAATAAGCGCCTGAAGCAAATCGCCAACTTGTTATGATTTTACTATTGCAATAGAAGCCGGAAATAAATGCGGCGATGCTTGCATAGGAATGAGAACAGATTTGATTTTTTTTTTTCAAATTTATTCTTTTTATAACGTATTGACAACGTATATACGACTTGCTATTCTTATTATATGGAAATCCATTATTTTCTTCACGAGATTGCGTTTGTTTGGCATAAGGCCAAAGCGTATGAAAATTTAAAAAAACATGGAATTCCTTTCGAGCGGGCAGCCGAAGTATTTTTTGATCCTTTCTTGAAAATCGTTGATGCCAGCCAGAATGATGAAGAACGGGATGCAATCATTGGAATGGACGAAAAATGGAATCTCTTGTTCGTGGTTCATGTAGAGAGCGGCGAAGATGAAATCCGTATTATTTCGGCGCGAGAAGCAACGCGCCAGGAGCGTTTGTATTATGAAAATGGATAGTTTACGAAAACGTTTGGATAAGAACCGTCCCATGACGACTGTTTCAATTCGTTTCCCTGAAGATGTGATTGAAGACTTGAAACGAACGGCCCCTCTCCTTGGATTTTCTGGATATCAACCTTTAATTCGAGCCTATGTGGGACAAGGTTTGAGAGAAGATTTAGAGCGTTTGGGGAATAACACGATGAATTCTCTTCTTGAGAATTTAAAGAAACAAGGGGTTAGTGAAGAGATCATACAGGCTGCCTTGGCGAAGGTTGCTCGCCAGTAGAATGGAATCAAAATCCTTCGTTGAAACTCGTAGATATGTAAACCGAAGCCGCCTCGATGGGCGGCTTCGGTTTGAAAACTATTTTCGATTAATCGTTTTTCGATATTTCCAACACGACCGGGCCAATCAGGCCAGAGGTAAGTTCTCCTCGATACCGGGTCGGGATGGTGAGAAAGTGATTCGCCAGGGTGTTGTAGACTAGGATTTCGATCTGGATTTCTCTGGATTTCGCGAATTTTGAAACATCCACACGCCAGGGAGGCGCGACACAGATGCCTGCTGTTTGACCGTTCACGCGCACTTCCGCCGTCGCAACGACCTTTCCCAGATCGAGTATAGCGGAATTACCCATCTGCTCCGGTGATAGAGTAATCGTTTTCCGATACCACGCTCCTCCCGAGTAGGTTTCCAGAACGCCCATTTTCGACCAGTCTCCGAGTGAGAATATCCCGGAACCGCATTCCAGGCGGATCGGTTCGGGGAAGATTGCGGCTCCGGAATAACCAGTTTGGGGAACGACTCGAAGGGCCACCGTGGCGGCTCGCGAAAGAGGGCCGGTATTAATGAAACGGCCATTCCCCACACTCCGCATTGAGCGATCGCCGGCCCAGGCCTGCACGGTTCCCTGGGCGGTAACCATCATCGCATACAACCCGGGCGGGGCGGTGAAGCGAAACCACTCGGCAGGTTGTTTTCCGGCGTGAACGTCGAAGCGAATCACCGATGGATCGTCGAACCACTGCATGGATAGCGGCGTACGATTCGCCGGTTTTTCGGCGATATCGTCGCGTTTCAAAACGAAATAACCGCGGCCTGCATGACCGAATCGCGCGAGGATGGGATTGGCTCCCGCGTTTAACGTTACGGAATCCTCCAACGATTTCAATCTCTCTCCATTGAGAAAAACGGTCTCCGGCGTCAACACCTCGGAAGCGTGCGGTTTCTCTCCTTCCTGCTTAACGCTGGTTACAAAATGAGCCTTCGTCGAATGATCCACCGTCGCGCTGGTCCAAAGGTAATAAACGCTTCCCGCTTCTTCGGGTACGTATTTGAACTCGTTATGCGCGTTCTCGCGTTTGCCGAGACATAAAAAGTGATCGGTGATTAGTTCTTTCAGGCCGTGCCAGCCTTGATGACCGGGATCGCCTTCCAATCCCCAACGCCAGGAGAAACTGTAAGGACGCCAGGAGTAGGATTTTCCGGCGATGATAACCGGTTTTTCGGGATCGACCCGTGTGAGTTTCGCCATTTCTGCATCGAGCGCTTCAATGGAGGTGTCGTTTGGAAGCGGCCCCAGCACCCAGAACTGCGGCCCGTAATCGTAGGTCGCCCGCTCCCATCGGCTATCGTCAAACTCTGGTGTTTTCCAGGCGGTGGTATCGCCGATTTCGAGGGCGTGGCGGAATATGCGTGCCTCGGGGCCGATGATTTTATCGACCGCGGGCAAACGGAAATCTCCGAAGCGATTGTCCATCGTGGGTTTGAGTTCGAACTTCCAGTCTCCATCCAATACGATTTTTTCGACAATTCTCTCAGGTCGTTCAGGCGGATTGACGTGTTCCGTTCCTGGTGTAAAGACGACGATTTGCGCCTCGTACTCTTCCAGCGGCATCTCCACAATCGTTCCGGTTTTTGTTTCTTCCAGAACGTGCATGGGTTCGATGTTACCTGTCCAGGGATCCCACAACTCGGCTCGTCCCTTGGCGCGAAACTCGACTGCCGAACCCTTCGGAGCGTCCATTACCAGATAGACATCGCGCGGCCCGACTTTACGATGAAGGGAACGAACGGGTTTATCGGCGCGGGTGTCGGGGGGATACTGGTTGAGGATCACTGCCGGCACGTCGGACGGCTGAGTGAAACGGCGTTCGCTGGGAAAGGTGGCGTTCACGAGCGCAGATAGTTCGCCGTCATCGCGTCCGGCGCGATCGCTGGAAAATGGAAGCGTTCCGACATTCAAAACAAATCCGTCCGCTTTCGCAAAATCGCTCGCCTTATGTATCGAAGTCCATCGCACCGCGTCCATGGAGGGAAAGATTAGGGTGCGATAGGAAGAATCGGTTACCTCCAGCCGGCCGTTACGAATTTGAGCTCGAGCCAGCGAATCGGCGTCGATAAACTCGAAATTGATTCCCGCCGCCATGAGGGCGCGGGCAGTATCGAATGCCGCCTGAGTGGCTTTCCCGCCGTCGAGCCCCGCTTCGAATGGCGCGACCGGGTAGAGGATGGCGGTATCGCAGACGAACGTTCCCTGGCTCATCAAATACGAAAGCCGTTCGAAATATTTCAGGAATGCGCCCATGTGATCCCAATAGGGCATCCGAAAATGGTAGCAGGGCGGCGCCCATTCCCAGAACGAACCGTGAGTGGTGTAATAAAGCCCGTGCAGGTTGAGTAGCGTGCATCCGTAGAGGTAATTCTCGCGAGTGGCGAACATCAGACGTTCCGGCGTCGCTCCCCAGCCGAGGCTGTGATAACCCTCCAGCCATACACGCGGCCTGCGGTAAAGGCTGGCAATGGATGACGAGACTTTGCCTTTGATCAGATCGGCGTTGCCGCCGGGCGTGTCGTGTCCGGGAGCGCTATACCAGCGCGTGGCGCGGAAATAATCGCCGAACTCATTGGGGTGCAATCCTCGCCCGCCGGAGTCGCAGGCGAATATTAATCCCCGCGAGGCGTGCCATCGGTAGATGGGTTGAAAGAAGCGCTCTTCCATCAACGCCATCCGAACGTCGGCGTAGTCCATGCGAATTTTTGGCGTGACCGCGCCGATATCTTCCCACAATGCGGGCAGTACGTTGAAGAGATCGTAGCCCTTCCGCTTTTGAAATTCGGCGGCGAAGTCGGCGTTCCAAACCCGGTCTCCAGCCCCGACATGCAGTTCATCGTTGAAGAAATAGTTCAATCCCTCGTAGGTTTTGCCCGGTGTGGCATCTTGAAAACGTTGATAGAAATCGCGAATGACAATATCGCCGACCCCCGCAAGCAAGGGATTGAGCGTATTGTCGCACCGTTCGGCGCGAACTATCCACAGTTCCCACTCGCCTTCGGGAACCGTCCAGACGAGATTACCGCCTTGAAGGTTCGGCATCAAATCAACGTTTTCCTGGATCGGGACGCCGTTCTTAATGCGATAGGCTCTTGCGGCCATCAGATCGGAGGGCGCGGTTATGGCTGCGGTATGCCCAGCTTGGAGTCGTTGGCGCGGCAGCGGATTAAGTTGGAGTGCATTGAGTTCGGGATTCGAATAGAAAATCTTCCGAAACAGGTTTTCCGTACCCGGCCAATCGAGCGTGTAAGTACTCAGCCCGATCCCCATCCCTCGTTTTCGACACTCGGCGGCGATATGTCCCCAAATGTTCCACCAGGCGTCGCTGAAGATTGGCGGCTCCACTTTCGAAGTGGGCATGCCTTCCGTGTCATCGTGAGAATAGTTCACTTGCACGCCGCTGATGCCTTTTTCGTGCAAACGTTCGATTTGCCAGATCAGCCGTTCTTCATCGAGCGGGTCGCCCGTCCACCACCAGAACGGCACTTCGCCATATCCCGGAGGTGGATTCTGAAAACCGGGCAACGCATCCAAATTCGGGTCGCGGCTGGGATACCCGGCGGGATGGGCCGGTTCGGGCGCGATGAAATAAGGATCGGGGGAACCCAAATTGGCCGCAACGGCGGCAAGGGATAAGCTCATAAGAAAAAACGCGAGACATAAAACTTGATTACTCGTTATTCTCCATTTTTTATGCATGAAATCACCTGAAAGAAACAGCATTCGATCGAAATCACGGTACCGAAGAGTATCATGGAATCGGGGAATCATCGAGAGGAAGTAGTGCGCGGCGCCGGTTAACAATCAGCAAAAACAAATGGCAATGTCAACCGGTTGTTCTCTTATCGATCGAATAATATATATTGTAACGTATATGGAGATGGAAATTGTGGATACTAGGATGGTTTGTAAGATAAAGAGAAAAAAAGGTAGAATTCCGTTATAGAATGATATAATGAGATACATCCAATAGTTTTTATAAATATAAAGAGGTTTTATTCAATGATTACGCGTGAACAGATTGTTGATGAAATCAAAAAATTCCCCGATAAAGATTTGGATCATCTTTATCGGATGATCAAGGAATTGAAGAGTTGCCATGAGGGAGGCGAATCTATCCATGATGATGTATTCGCAAAATTGAGAACGATTCAAATTTCTGCCGAACCCAATTTTTCGATGCAGGCCAACCTATACAATGTAGAGGGCGAGAATGCCGAGTAGGGTTTTTATCGATACGTCTTTCGTAATCGCGTTAATTAACACAAACGATCAATTTTACGACCATGCTCAATCTCTTTCTTATCAATTCGAAGCAGTGCAATTATTGACGACGGATGCCGTCTTGTTGGAAATTGGAAATGCTTTGGCCAGACGTTTCAGAAATGAGGCCATTGAAATTATTCAACTATTTCGAGAGGGAAAAAATGTAGAAGTCGTACCGATTGATGATTCTCTGTTTGAAAAAGGTCTCGAACTAAATAGAAAATTTCATGACAAAAAGTGGGGATTAGTAGATTGCATTTCATTTGTAGTGATGCAGGAACAAAGTGTCAACATGGTACTAACATTCGACTACGATTTCGAGCAAGCAGGATTTATAATTTTGGATAGCCCGAAATAATCATTGAAGGAAAAATAATGTATTAACAACCCTTTAGTTGTTCAACGAATTGCCTCTTCGCTATTTAGTGTGGGCAGAGGGTAAGACCTCTGGCAAATGAAA
>CAZFOX010000391.1:0-5562 GCA_964520565.1 uncultured bacterium
CACCCACAAACCGCTCCAAATAAAATAATCCGTATTTATTCTATATCAAAAATCTGGTATCGCCTATATTTTGATACAAGCAACCCATCGATTCAATATAAAAAAGCCGCCTCCCCGGATGCTGGAAGGCGGCTTTTTTTATATTGAATCGGGATTATTACCCCCGAATAACCGGTGGGGTTTTCCGGTTGATTTCCTGCACGCGGCGGCGATATTCCGCATCGCGAACGGCTCGCAACCGTTCTTTCTGAACCTGCTGAAATTCTTCCTGGCTGCCGGGAAATAATACATCATCCATCCCCCCCAACCGGCTATAGGAACGCATTTCGCTGATGGTCTTTCGCGATTCCCGTCCCAACTGAATCGATCGATATAGCGCCGAACGGATTTCTTCTTCCGAGCAGGAATCCAGAATGAAATTCATATTGCAACCATGTTTGGCGGCTAGTTTCTGAAGCGCCTGACGCGTTTCCCTCGGATGATGCCTGCGGCAGTCCCGGATGATTTCCTGAATGGATTTATGGGGGATTCGCCGTTGCTCGATATCGCGGTTCGCTTGTAAAAAGAGCGGGAGTAATAAATCCAGCGAATCGATCGATGGAAACAGATCGATGATATCCAGCGCCGACAGCCGTTTTTTCTTTACGACAATTTGTTCGGAATTGAATTGAAGATTATTCTTATCTCCCTCCAGTGGAATGTGTCCAGACCAAAATTCAAAACCCTGCGCGGAATGAGAACGAACGTATAGAAAGAGACCTTCCGCCAGATTGGGACCTAGATATTTCACGCGAAGAGGACCAATCGATTCCTTGACGTAACGATTGACTGACGCGGTTATCTTTTTAGGCGAATAATCCAGGAGTAGTGAAGCATAGACGCGAAAGTTCATGATTAATTCGATAAATTCCTGTTTCCAGGCTCCCGACAGAGTGTGATCGCCTGTCTCCGGTTCTATGGAAAAATCCCGGCCATCGGTCGTCATTCCATACTCCGCCAGTAAAAGACCGCTGGGACTGTCGGCTTGACGATTTCGTTCATCCAACATCTGGCGGATTTTTTCCTCCAGAAAGCGGGATACGCCCGCATCGTGATCGTGATTGATGATAAAAATGGCATTCGCCAAAGATATCATCGCGGAAACTACACAATGGATGGGATGTACACGATTAAAATGCGCACGAAGTTGTTCTTTGGATGCGAAATGGATGCAATCGATATTTCGGTCGGAAAAATGAGGTACTCCATCCTTGAGAAAGAATTCCTTCAATACGATCGTATGAAAAAATCCATCCCCGATCGAACGCTCCAAATATAAAAGCGATGCCACTTTATCGGCGGGTTGGAGTTGAATCACAACCGGGCCAAATAACGAAGAAGGAACGCCTTCCACGGAATTGCAATCGTAATAATACTGTAATGTGTGATTCAGGCCGGGAAAATTCAAGAGCGCTTCCAGATTGGTTAATTGCGCTGGTGATAAGACCGGATCCGACAAACTGGCCAAAGAGACGACATGATTCAGATTGTCATCGACAACCGACACCCCTTCGAGGGATCGGATCGGAATAAATACTGGGGAAGAGTACGATTCCACCATGATTGCTTTTACACTCCCTAAGATATGGCTATGAGATATCGCAAAAACAATACCGATCTATCTCCTTGGAATTAATTAATATAAAATCAATTAAATCAAGTAGTAAAATAAAAACAGATCGCAAAATAATCTTCGAAAGCAGATGCAGAATAAATAGTTTATCAATTTGATAAAAATTTAGCCGTTTTGATGGGCAGGAAAACGCGGCACGTCCCACTTCGCTTGATCCCAAAACGGGAACAGGTATCATCGAGAATGAGAATAATCGCATGCAGCGCATTACGAGAATTTTGGGTACGGCAGCCTCAAGCGGAGCAACCTTTAAAGGCATGGTTCAAGGTTGCGTCCGCCGCCGATTGGTCGACTCCCGGCGATATAAAAACGGACTATCGAAAGGCAAGTTTTCTGGAAGGCAACCGGGTTTGTTTCGACATTGGCGTAAATAAATTCCGGTTGGTTGTGCGGATCAACTACCCATACCGTGTCGTATATATCCGGTTCGTTGGAACCCCCAAAGAATACGGCGCCAGCGACGTGCGCGCTGTTTGATAACAAAGAGGCAAGACATGAATGTAAAACCCATCAAAACCGAAGCCGACTACAAGGCGGCTTTGAAGGAAATCGACAAACTAATGGACGCCGAACCAGACACGCCCGCTGGAGACCGGCTTGACGTTTTGACGACATTGGCCGAAGCCTACGAAGCCAAAAATCACCCCATCGGGGAACCCGATCCGGTTGAAGCTATTTTACACCGCATGGAGGCGCTTGGGCTTACCCGGAAAGACTTGGAACCTCTCTTGGGAACCCGCGCCCGCGTATCGGAGGTGCTGGCTCGAAAACGCCCCTTGACGATCGCCATGATCCGGCGGATTCATAAATCCTTGCAGATACCGTCGGACGTGCTGATCCAACCCTATCCATTGAAAGTAAGCCGGACGTGATACGGTAGTTCTTTTGATTTTCAGAATGGGCAGGATTTGGGGTGTCCGCACCATTCGAAGTACGATTCTGATATTGTTGGTAATTATGAAGATGAACGATTCAATCCCTTGGCGCGGCGATTTCGCAATCGCCGCGCCCAAAAAAATATCAGATTGTAGCAGGTGTTGGATTGCTTTTACGATTATCTATATTTCAGTGAATGACTAAACAACCAAGGGAAGATAGATTTATCTGTATAGCATGGCGATGAAGTATGGTCCATACCCGTATATTCACTATAAACAAACATCGGAGAGCCAAAACGTTTCAGCGTGATCGTGTTTCGTTCAAAACCCGCAATATGATCAGAGACCGATGTTTCAATTGCGTCTTTATTGCATGCATAGTTTCTATTGCATTCAAGTGTTTTACGAGCGATATCGACGCGCTTGGGCTCGTCGTTCAATCCAATATGATACCAAATCGCCGTCTTTTCAACAATTTCATTCCCCAAGTCGTATTCACTTTGCCCTGCAATTCTTATGATTGCGGCAAAGTATAAACCGGCGTCGTACATCCCTTTCGCTAAAGGAAAACTCCCAGATCCTCCTTTTGAGAATCCGGTTAAATAGATTCTATTTCTATCAATTCTATATCCCGATGCAATTGCGCCTTCGATCCATTGCCCAAGGATTTTACCGTCGGATACCGTATTCTTTTGATAATCTAAAACGAACGCCGGATAGATTCGAGCGTATCTTGAATATTGAGTCGCCCCTTCCCCCCAACAACCCGAAACCAGCAGCGGATATTTTCTGGAGGCATTTTCACTTTTGTTATAGCCCCAAGGTCCCGTGAACGGTAAAGAGTCGTATTGATACTCTGACGGACAATCCGATTCTTCAAACGATTCAACCGGATTTAAATTGGCACGGTCGCGATATTCTTGATGGGCGCACGATACCATAAATACTAATACAGTAATAATAATTAAATATTTCTTCATCGCCGAACCTCCAAACGACAAGCTCCAAAGTCAACAAAGTTAGATGAAATAGAGCGGCTGCGCGTTCTATCGCTTTTCATTTACCTACACGCTTAATTTCAGTGGTGATAGTATATCAAATCCCAAGAGATACTATCAACGGGAGTCAATCGATTTTCGACGGTCTGATGGGCACTTAATAAGCATTGCAGTTTTCCATAATCCAAGACAGCGAGAGACAACCATGACGTTCTTGATTGCATTCATTCTTTTATTAACGATGGGCTCGATTGCGGAAGCCGAACCTACGACGTTCAAGTCATGGGAGTTTAATCGGTGGAATGATCCGCAGGGCTGGAATGTCCCTTCCGCGTTTGGCGGTTCTATTACTGGAGAGGGAATGTGGCTGCACATCCAAATAACGCCGGAAAATACGCAGGAACTTTCGTGGCGTCAACTCATTTGGCTGCCGCATCCTCCATTGTCTTTGGTATCACCCTCAGGTCTCGGCATCGATGCGGATCGCGCCTCAAAGGTTCGATTGCGCGTCTTGAACCTATCACCCGAGACGGACGGCTTGTTGATCTGGCGTACGGCTGCGGCGCCTGACGCGAATGCGGGAAGCGTGCGTTTCACGATGCATCCGATGTGTAACCAATGGCAGGATGTTGTGGTCGACCTGGAGAACCGGTGGTCGGGCTTTGTGGATCAAATCCACATATTGCCGGCTCTGATCGGCTCTTCGGGCGTCATGTGGATATCTCGGATTGCAATAACAGACGGGAGTCCCGCTCCGAAAAAGGCGCGTCCCGACGTGGCTAGCGAAGACGTCGTTCCCAGGATTACGCTGCCAACTATTGACCAGACGGCGTTCGCCGATGCATTCAAAGTGCTGGACGAGTGCCTGATTATCAATACGCCCGTCCACGGTTTTACCGAGCCGGTTATGGGACCGGGCGGGGCCTATGGAGAAAACTGGTGGCAACTGGATTCATCGTTGACATGCGATGGGGCAAAGTGGGCCAACCAATCCTTCGCGGAAGGAGTGCTTAGGGGATTTGCTTCCGTGCAGTCGCAAAATCCAGACGGCCGGATCGATCTGTGGGGCGGTTCGCCATGCCGGGGGATGCCAGCCTTAGCGAGCAGCATCCCGCGGTTATTCGAGGTAGGTTATCGTATCGCACGGCGCAGCAGCGATGACGGAGTAAGGCAATTGGCGTTTGAGGTTCTCAGCAAGTATCTCGATTGGTGGCTTTCTCCGGTCAAACAGGACGCCCAAACCGGCCTGATAACCTATGTCTTTGAAGAGTCATTATGCGAGCCCGTCGATTCTCCGCAGACGATGGCTCCCATCGATCTGCAGGTTGCCGTTGCGATTGGATGCGCTTACGTGTGCGAGATTGCGGAATGGGTAGGCGAGGCCGAAACGGCAGCTCGATACCGGAAGGCCTTTGACGGTCTGAAGACCGCCATCAATACGTATTGTTGGGATGAGGAAGACGGAGCGTACTACAATTTCAATGTAAAGACGTTAAAGCGCAGCAAACGTCTGATCGTATCGACGTTCGATCCATTGCGGCTTGGCATCGCGCCCGACGAACGTGTCCCGCGGCTTTTGGAGAAACTGACGGATCCAACGCTCTTCAATTGGGGCGTCCGGCCGCTAACGAGCCTTGCCAAGACGGAACCAGACTATGTGGAGGCGGAAGGTCCCTATGACGGCCGGGCGTGGTACGGCGACATCTGGACGATGCGCAATCTGCCTGTCATTTTTGGTTTGCAAGACCGAGGACAGAACGAACTCGCGGCGCAACTGGCGTGGGACACCGTAAAAATTTTTAATGCAAATTTTGCTGAATACGTGACGCCGTCCAAAGGGAATGGAGAGGGCGTCGAAAGGTACGGTTGGTCGGCCTCTCAGTACATTCAAACCGTAATCGAACTCATTTTTGGCATCGACTACGACGCAGTGAACAAGCGCCTGAGCGTTGCGCCGCTTCTGGTCCCCGATCTTCGAACACGCCGTATTGCCATTGAGGGATTGCGGCTGCCG
>CAZFOX010000392.1:0-5555 GCA_964520565.1 uncultured bacterium
TAACAACTTATGTTCAATGAAGATGACAGGATCGTCGTCGCGGATGGCGCTTTTCAAGAGTCCCTTCGCGTCGAACGGCGTGGAAGGCATGACCACTTTCAGGCCAGGAATGTGGTAGAAAATCGCTTCCAGGCTTTGCGAGTGCTGAGCGGCGACTCCGGTGCCCGATCCTCCCTGGGTACGAATCACCAGTGGAACCCGCCCTAACCCGCCGGTCATAAATTTATATTTGGCGGCCTGATTCATGATGGGATCCAGTGCGAGGAGGCAAAAATCCACAAAGAGAATTTCCACGACCGGCCGCATGCCGGTTATGGCCGCACCCACGCCCGCTCCCGTGAAACTGGCTTCGGAAATAGGAGTGTCGATGACGCGTTCAGCCCCGAACCGTTCCAGAAGTCCCGCCGTGACTTTATAAGAACCGCCCCGTTCTCCGATCCCTTCGCCCAGAAGAAACACGGAAAAATCGCGCGCCATCTCTTCCCGTAACGCCTCGTTAAGCGCCTCGCGATATAAAAGAAAACGTCCGCCGGTCTGTCTGGCCATCATCCGTATCTCTCCACTTCACGCACGAACTCCTCCACGGAAGGTTCAGGACTGGCGAGGGCGAACTCAATCGCCTCCTCCATTTCTGCTTTTACCCGTTTTTCCAATTCCACCACCTCGTTTTCAGACGTTTTTCCTTTCTTGAGCAGGTACTGTCGTCCAAGAACCACTGGATCGTGTTTTTGGTAAAACTCCACTTTATCTCCAGGCATGTATTTTCCCGGATCGTTGCAATGGTGGCCTCCGTGGCGATAGGTCTTGGCTTCAATCAGAACAGGCCCCTGGCCGTTTCGGCATAGTTCAACGGCAATCTGTGTGGTTTTGTATACTTCCAACACATCGTTGCCATCAATTTCATACGATGTGATTCCCAGCGCCAATCCTCGTTTGTAAAGATCGGGCACGCGAGTGGATTGCTCGATAGGCGTCGAGACGGCATATCGATTGTTTTCGATCACCTGAATCAAGGGAACATTCCAGATTGCCGCCAGGTTGAGCGATTCGCCGAATACGCCATTGTTGACGCCTCCATCGGAAGTGAACACCGCTGCGACCCGGTCTTCCTTACGGATTTTCGCCCCCAGAGCCGCCCCCAAACCCAGCGGGACGCCAGCCGCCACAATGCCATTGGCTCCCAGGTTGCCAGTCGTGATATCGGCAATGTGCATGGAACCGCCCCGCCCCGCACAGTATCCCGTTTGCTTGCCGAACAGCTCGGCGGTCATCCTTTTCAAATCTGCGCCACGCGCGATGCAATGCCCGTGACCGCGATGTGTGCTGACGATGTAATCCCGTTCCCGCAAGGCAGCGCAAACACCCGTAGCGATGGCTTCTTCGCCCAAGTAGGGATGAAAGTATCCCCGGATCAACGATTTGCGATACAATTCAATACAGCGGATTTCAAATACCCGGATGGTATACAGTGTTTTGTAGAGGGATTTCAAAAACTCTTTGGAATACTTCGATTTCCCGCTCATATCAATCGCCCAATAGTACCGGTGGTAAAACCGCTTCTTTCTCTGCTATTTCTGGGCTGTGACCGTGAACCGGTATATATCGCCCCGGTAGATGGATTCCTCCATTTCCAGAATCAATCCTTTCTCGCAAAATGTGACACCCTCCACCCGAAAAGCGGGAATCGACGATTTCAGATTAAAATAGTGCATCAATTCCTTACCCAGCATAACCGAACCCAGCATCTGCTGGATTTCATGAAGCCTCAACCCGTAATCTTTTTCGTAAATTTCATAGAGAGAGCGTTCAAGGTCTTTTTTATGAATATCCGGACAAAACTGGATCGAAATATAGCGGGTCTCGAACATAATCGGGATATCGTCGCCGAAGCGCAGGCGTTGAATCTTGCATAACGGCCCCTCCAGCGTGTATTCCCGATTGTTCACCGTGAGAGTATACGACGGCTGCATCAGATGCAGGCTGACCAGGCGGGTCGATGGTTTTCGTCCCGCCTCGATCATATTGCGCGTGAATCCGAGGATACGCGAAGCGCTACGCTCGATTTTACGCTCCAAAACGAAGGTACCCTTTCCCTTGATCCGCTTTACCCAGCCGGAGTGGGTGAGTTCCTGCAATGCTTTTCGCGCCGTCGTGTTGCTGACGCTATATTCTTCGATGATCTCGTTCTCCGAAGGCGCCTGAGAACGAGGCGGCAACTCGCCTCGCTGGATTCGATTGATAATATCCTGCGTGATCTGGCAATATTTCGGTATTTTCATGGAAAGGCATTGCCCCGCTATTTCTGTTTTTTTCAAATTACCCCTCGGAATATCGTTATCTTAACGCGTTAAGTACTATGGCGAGAAGTGGTAGAGCCGTCAAGTCCGCAATCTTTATTTCCAGGGCAAGAGAAAATCTCAGTGGAGTGTTTTATTATCTTCCCGCGCTTTTATTTCCTGCGGCATTCAGACTTGACGCACAAACTTTTTTTGTGAGATTCTCTCTGGCATCAATCGGATACGAATCGAATGGTTTTGCATCTTGGGAATCCGGTTTATCCTTATCATTCAGGGTTGTATTCCTATATCGGTGAAAGGATGAATCGATGAGCACAAGAAAATTCTCTGTACGAATCGCGATTTTTATGGCAGCCGGATGCTTCGGACTCTTGTCTCAAACCGCAATGGCCGAGACTTACGAGGCGAATTGGGAATCGCTCGACAAACGTCCCACTCCGGAATGGTTTTTAGATGCCAAGTTTGGCATTTTCATTCATTGGGGCGTTTACGCGGTTCCCGCCTGGAGCCCACGGGATACCTATTCGGAATGGTATTGGAACCACATGGGCGTAGGGGCGGACGGCATTCCCAAAGACGGCAAGGCCAGTCCCACCTGGCAGTTTCATAAACGCGTCTATGGCGAAAACGTCAAATACCAGGATTTCGCGCATCAGTTCCGTGGTGAATTGTACGATCCGGATCACTGGGCAGAGGTTTTCAAGCGCGCCGG
This sequence comes from uncultured bacterium, assembly GCA_964520565.1. Taxonomy (GTDB): domain Bacteria; phylum Hinthialibacterota; class Hinthialibacteria; order Hinthialibacterales; family Hinthialibacteraceae; genus CAZFOX01. The sequence goes on from CAZFOX010000392.1 coordinate 3,010, forward strand.
TGCGAAGTACGTCGTGCCGACATCCAAACATCACGATGGATACTGCATGTGGCCCAGCCAGGAAGCCAACCGCAGCTGGGGTCGTCCCTGGAACAGCGTCGATATCGGCCCCCGGCGAGACCTGCTCGGCGACCTGATGGAAGCGGTGCGCAAGGCGGGGCTTAAAGCGGGCTTCTATTATTCGCTCTACGAATGGTATAACCCACTCTGGCAGACCGACCGGGGAACGTTCGTTGAAAAGCACATGATCCCGCAATTCAAGGATGTCGTTACCCGGTATAAACCCTCCCTCATCTTCTCGGATGGCGAGTGGGATATGCCCAGCGCCGATTGGAAGAGCGAAGAACTGCTGGCCTGGCTGTTCAACGAATCGCCCTGCAAGGAAGATGTCGTCATCAACGACCGCTGGGGCAAGGAATGCCGGCATAAACACGGCGGATATTATACCACCGAATACACCTCCGGCCTGGACGCTAGCGATCATCCCTGGGAAGAAAGCCGGGGTATGGGACACTCCTACGGGTACAACCGCAACGAATATCTGGAACACTACCATACCGCCCGCGAACTGCTGCTCATGCTGATCGACCTGGTCAGCCGCGGGGGCAACCTGCTGCTCGATATCGGGCCGGCCGCCGATGGAACCATCCCCGTCATCATGGAAGAACGCCTTATCGAAATGGGCGAGTGGCTGGCGGTGAACGGGGAAGCCATTTATGGTACTCGCCCCTTCCGCGAAAACCGGCAATGGAGCGGCGGAGAAATCCCCAAAGCCAATTACGGCAGCCAATTCATGGTGCAATACGATATTAACGAAGTCACCGGTAAGAAAACCGGCGACCGGGCTATCGTCGATGCCTTCTTCACGAAAAAGGAAAACAACCTCTATGCCATCACCCCGCGCTGGCCGGGCGATAGTTTAGTCTTGAAAAACCTGAAAGCTTCGCCCAATACCGAGATCACTCTCTTGGGGCATGAAGGCGCATTGACTTGGAAAAAGGACGGCGAAAACATCGTTATCGAGACCCCTCGCCTTTCACCCGACGACGCCAGCCCTCAGAAAATTTATGCGTTTAAGGTGACGAATGTGGAGTAAGATAGAAACGAAATAGGTGGTCATTAGTGCGGTGCCAAGGGCGGTGCTTTTTCCGCCCTTGGTGCTTTCCAAAAGAATTTTCGGGTAAGCAAAACCGTAGGGTGGGTCGTAGCGAAGCAAGCCCCACCGGTACATACCTATAAATAACGGAATCGAAAATCGGGCGTACGACTTAACTACCGTACGCCTTTTCTTTTTTATCATTTATGAAATAGACGTATCTCCTCATGCGTTATTATTATGGATTAAAGAAAAGGGGAATAAAACATGTCAATTATTCATGGATGGAATCGTAAAAATTCTCTCCAGGATACCGCGGTAAATAAACGCCATCTATTCAGTCCCGTATTTTTAATTGTCATAATTTTCATGTCTTTGCCATTTCTTTATATGGCCGCGCCGGTTCTTTTTAAGGCAAAATCTCCTAAGGCGTTTTCGTCCCCCCTGGTTTCCGCCTATACGATTTCTCTATCGAGCAACGTTCGTTATGCACTCCTGGGCGGCAACCAGAATTCCGCCTGGCTGACGGATTTAACAACCGGGAACGTGGTTCAGCGCTTCTCCACTCCGTCCAAAGCGGTGTCGTCGGTCGATCTGACGCCGGATGGGAGAACAGCGGCAATTTGTGAAGCCGATGGGAATATTCGTTTATGGAATACGAAAGATGGTTCAAAGATCGCCTCTTATTCCATTTATACCAAAATCGGCGATCCCGACGCCGCCGGATTGAAGATCGCACGTTATCGCCTGGCGCTATCACCCGATGCTTCAAAGTTGCTGCTATACGACCGGCATTCGGGATTGTACCTACTCGATACCCGCAGTGGCAAAAAGATCAAAACCCTGTACGCGTCGAGTGCGGAAGAAATTCCCTGGTTCGATTTCTCTCCCCAGAAGGACGAATTCTATGCGTACGACGAAAAGCGAGCGTCGATCGACCTATTTAACCTTGTGGGAGACGAGACGAAACAGGGGAAGATCGATCCCTTCGTGTGCCGCTTTGGACTGATCGCTCCCGATGGAGAACGGATCCTTTTGGCGGGCGACGATCGTGAGATTCGCGTATGGGACGTCTCGTCGCAGAAGACAATCCATCGATTTCTCCATCCCGAAGCAGTCACGGCTCTTTACATCACTCCCGGCAGCCATCTGTTGTATGCAGGTGGCAACGACGGCATTGTGACGGTTTGGAATCTATCCCGGTTCCAATACGTCAGAACCTTGTTCGATCATCCCTGCACGATTTTCGCGCTCGGCATTCTTCCCGGCGGTTCTGAAATGCTTGTTTTCGAGCGTCAAGGTTCGATCTGGAGTTGGGATTTATCGCAGAAGAAGACATTGTGGAGCGTCGACGGATTTCAGATGAATCCCCAAAAACAAATTGTGGCCGCCGCCAAAATAACGCCCACGCCTCGTATCCCTTTGCCCCAAACAGAGATAGACGCCGAAT
>CAZFOX010000393.1:0-5549 GCA_964520565.1 uncultured bacterium
GTCAAAGATCATGGTGTCCGAGTCAACCCGGCTGTTGATTCCCTGAACGGTGGCGGATCCACTCATGATCAGGTAACGAAACGCCGCGGGCAATCCCGATTCGGATGCTTCGGCAAAAAAAAGACCCCGCTCGCCGGTGGCGTTCACAATTTTGGATTGAGCGGGATTCTGCCATTGAATGGTGGGCCGGTCGATAATCATTTCCCGGCTCTCGCTGTCGAATCGGGCCTGAATGGCCGATAGGGTGACTTGCATGCCTTCTTCGTTGGTTTGTGTGAAACTCGGTTGCAGAAACTGAATTTGGGAATATTTTTCTTTGGGTGTGTCGGAGGTAACAGACTGAACCGGTGCGCTTTCGATCCATACGCTGACGAGAAACACCCATCCCCAAAAGAAAAGAACGAACAGCAGGGGGTTAAGATTCCCTTTGCGCAGGGATTCTATCCAGATGAATCTCTTGTCAGGAAGCCATGAAAGTCGAATCATACCAGCCTGGAATGTCGATAGACGGTTCACGAATCGTCTGAGGGATTCTGCCTGTCATGGTACTCCAAGCTGGCGCGGATAAAAGAGCGAAAGAGCGGATGAGGATTGCGGGGACGGGATTTTAACTCCGGATGAAACTGGCAGCCCAAAAACCAGGGATGGTCTTTCAACTCAACGATCTCCACTAATTTGCCGTCGGGAGAAGTTCCGCTGACGATAAATCCCCGCTCTTCGTATCCTTCGCGGTACTCGTTATTGAATTCCCAGCGATGGCGGTGGCGTTCCTGGATGTCGTCTTCTCCATACGCCTTACGGGCAAGAGTACCCCGCTTCAGGTTGCAGGGGTATGCGCCCAGGCGCATGGTTCCCCCTTTGTCGGTGATTTTCCGTTGTTCGTCCAGCAGGCTGATGACCGGATGAGCTGTGTTGGCGTCGAATTCCGTACTCGAAGCGCCTTCCAGTCCCAATTGACTCCGGCCGAATTCGACAACGCTGCATTGCATTCCCAGACAGATGCCAAAAAAGGGGATTTGTTTTTCCCGGGCGTATTGGATGGAGTGAATCTTGCCTTCTATTCCCCGTTTTCCAAATCCCCAGGGAACCAGAATCCCGTCCATGTCTTTCAACAATTCATCGGGGCCTTTCTTCTCCACTTCTTCGGCGTGAATCGGATGGATCTCCACCCCGGCGCTGATGGCAAGTCCTCCGTGAATCAAGGCGTCGTAAACCGAGCGGTAGGCGTCCTGGAGGCGGATATATTTGCCGACTACGGCGATTTTCACCGGTCCGCGCCGGGGACTCTTGATCGTCGATACAATCCGCTTCCAGTCCCGCATGTCCGGTTCGCCGTTTTTAATCCCGAAATAATTTACCACCAGATCGTCCAGACCTTCCTCCCGGTAGGCGAGAGGAATCTCGTAGATGGTGGTTTGAATGTCGCGTGCGGATACCACCGCCTCGGCGGGGATATTGCAGAACAGCGCGATCTTTTCTTTCATCTCTTTGTTGAGGGGATAGGCGGTTCGACAGAGAAGAATGGATGGCTGAATCCCGATCTCCCGCAATTTATTGACGCTGTGCTGAGTCGGCTTGGTCTTCACTTCGCCCGCCACGGCGATGACCGGTACCAGCGTCAGGTGAACGAACAACACCCGCTCTCGCCCCAACTCCCAGCCGATTTGCCGGATTGCCTCCAAGAAGGGGAATCCCTCAATATCGCCCACCGTTCCCCCGATTTCACATATTTGGAAATCGGCGTCGATTTCTTCAGCCACTTCGAAAACCCGGCGTTTGATTTCGTCGGTGATATGGGGAATGAGCTGCACCGTCTTGCCCAGGTATCCGCCCCGGCGTTCCCGCTTGATAACCGCTTCATATATCTGCCCGGTGGATACGCTGCACTTCCGGGTGATGGTGGCCGATGTGAATCGCTCGTAATACCCCAGATCCAGGTCGGTCTCCGCCCCATCGTCGGTGACGTAGACCTCTCCGTGCTGGTAGGGACTCATGGTTCCGGGATCGACGTTGATGTAAGGATCGAACTTCTGAAGGATAACCGAATACCCCCGCGCTTCCAGAAGACACCCGATGGACGCACAGGCGATCCCCTTTCCCAGCGAGGAGCAAACGCCTCCGGTTACAAAAATAAATCGTGTTTTTCCGCTCAAGGAATTCCCTCTTTCCCGATTCACAAAAAAGCCGCTACGCTCTTTCTGGTACGAAAATTTGACCCGGCATTCGATAACAGTAAGATAGATTCACAAATGGCCTGGCGTTCACTAAGGGATTTGAACGCAATTTTCATGAAAAAACGGAAAAGTTAAATTATCGTTCAATTTTTCTTTCAGATTACGAGGGGCGGTTCGATCTGTCAAGGTAAAATTTCGGGTTTTTTCGATTGTAACAACATATTGAATTAACTACACATTGGGTATAAATAATTACATGAATAATTATATAAAAAAAGTCATCTTTTCCCGGTATGAGGATTTTTATTATTGCAATCCGTGTAGAAAGAGGATCTTAATCTTGTTTTTATCGGGACAGTTGGATTCGAAACGGGAGAAAGAATGAAAAGGCGCTCTTATGCGGGGGATTAATACTTGATAAAATAGGTAAATATTCCAAAAAACCATCCTGGATAGATGAAAAACTGTTTGTCATAGAAAAGAAAGGCCGCCGATGTGCAACTTGACACTTTTCTTTTCGCTATTATATATTTACGGTCAGTCTAACTGCAGGGAGTGCCCGTAACGAGACGGGATCAATTTCTTCTGATATTTCAAGCATTTTTGAATGCTTTCTCGAGTATGGGTTTTTGCGGTATCGACTGGGCAATGGGTAGGAGGCAATTATCCGCCTATTTCTTTTGTGATGCACGGAATGGTTGGACGTCTCTCTCGAAGTAAGGGGGAGGCGGGTTGCTATGTTTGACTCACGTTCACCAAAAGGATTATGGAATCTCTTTTAGGGAGAGAGAACTGTCCAATGAGGAGTATTATGAACCGATCCTATCGTACGTTATTAACAAGCCTGTTCCTGTCTGCGCTCGCGATTGTCGCCGGATTCACAGACCTGAATCCCGTATGGGCGCAAGACGCCGAAGAGGAATTCATTCCCGTGGGAATTCCGCCTCTTTCCAACCGAACGGCCCTGCTCAGCTTTCCGCTATCCGTATACCCCTTCAACGAACCCAACAAGGTTCCCACCATCCGGCTGCAGGAATTGCAAGAATTGACGGTGGTCTTTGAAGATCAGACGGTTGGCCGTTTGGGATTGGATATTCTGGAGGATTTTCTCGAACTCTCCACCTCGGCCATCAACAGCGGTCTGGCGCTGTATAAAGAAAGCGAATCGAAGCGGGGCTTTAGTTACTCGGTGGACGATCAGAGTAAAGACCTACCCATCGACCTGTTGGAAAGACCCGTCGTGCAAAAAGATCCGGTGGTTGCAGGCCGGTTTGCGGTTACTTTCCGTCCGGTTCCAGGCAGCGCCAATGTCCAGTTGCCTTTCTTCAAGGATCAATTTGCCGATTTCTATGTCGTGGCCCGCACCAGTTTGAATCTGATGCACGGCGACCGGTTTGAAGTCTATATCCCCGAGAACGGCATCAAGATTCGCGATCTTCGCCAAACCCTTCCGAAAAATACGGTTTACGATTTCCGCTTCCCCGGTGAGGGATTTGCCGATCTCAACCCGCTTTTCACGATTCCCTCTATTTTTGAAGGCGATATCGTAACCGTGATTAACCAGACCTCCGACCGCGATGGCAGCGACCGGATCAGCGCCAGTTCCGAACCGAAAACCATCCTGGGATTGGATATGGCGGGCCGCGACGACCAGGGCTACTTCCTCGAAGAAGTCCGGGTGAACTTCCTCGGTATCAACCTGGCTGCGGTGGCCCGGGTGATCGCTAACCTGGCAGAGCCATATTATACATCCAATCAGGTAGCGGGTATGATGGCTTCGATGCAAATGGGTATTATGGAACAGCTGATCGAAATGGATCAGCCCACCTTCTTTTACAGCCCCTGGTTTTACAATACGCCGTTCGATATGGCGACGGGCATGCCATTGACGACCCTCGCTCCGGGAGACGGTGAAACCGAAATGCCTCTCACGATGCCGGTCGATATCATGGGAATGCCCGAGCGCGCTTTTATGCTCGGCGGCGACGATCCCAACAACCACATCACCAGTTACGTCGCTTATGGCCCGCGGCAGCTGGGTTCTCTCGGCTTGACACCCCGGGTCGTTACCCAGGATATGTTGAAGGCGCTTCGTTCCGATGTGGAAGGCGGTATTTTCCTGTTCCGCGAAATCGGTGGGACGAAGGGGAAATACGACAAAGGCGTCGATCATCTCATCAATCTGAACAAAGATCAGTTCCGGGTGGAAACGTTTGAAGTCAGCCCGGAAGCGGCCATCGACCCCACTACGCCGTTGAACGCTCTTATGCGCCGGATGCTTCCCGGACAATTGGCAGGAGATCGGGGCAAACAAGTGATTCCCTGGTTATTCGGCGACGACAACCTGGGAACCGTATTAATGGGGATTATGGAAATGCCCGATCCCGCCACGGAACCTCGGCCTTCCTTCGGTACGCTGGAATGCCTCGATGATCCGGATTGCTATTTCTTCGACCTGATGATTAACGTGCTTCGCCCCTACCTGGGTTTGACGGAAGGGCAGATGCGGTACCTGTTCGAATATACCGAGGGGAACGGCCGTACCAACTCGGAAGATTTGTTCGATTATAACCTGTTGCAGGGATTTTCCTTTGTGTTGCCGGTGGCTCAGAACAATGCCATTAGCGATCTGCGCGCGCCCAGCAGCCGCACAGGAGAATTCGCCGGTGGAGAAGTCTATATCGCCGTCCAGACCAGCGATAACCTTCGCAGCCTGGATTGCATTATTCCCTTTATCCGTCCCAACGACGTAAAAGTGGGAACCCAGGTGAAAAGCTTCACCGGGGGAAAACCGGAAAACGTGCAGACCATGCGGTCGGTATCCAGCGTCGGATACGGGCGCGCCAATACGGCGGATACATTCGCATTGATTGGCCGTCCTCAGCCCCGTTTCATCTTTCAGGATCTGACCCAGCCGGGCGAGGGCGAACAGGCCGGTAACAACCGGATTCTATACGACAGCAGCATGAGTTCGCCCCCCAAGGCCGTTATCGGAATCGACGCGCAGGACTTCGGCCAGAACCCCCATCTGGTCACCAATCATGAGACGTTTCAATACGACATGTTCGATACGTTCTTCACCGAAAACACGGTTTTTGGCGAGATTCAAGTCGATTTTCTGCCGGGAGCGCGTAGCGTGATTTTCAACCCCGCGATTCTGACCACGATCCCGCTCGAGAGCGGAATCTCGGTGGAATTTAACCGGGTGGTTTCTTCGCATTCCATAGCGCTTTATTACGACGACGATACGCCGGAAGGCAACGGGCGGGATGACGATGGCGACGGCCTTTCCGATGAAGAATGGTTGAACCTCCAGGACGACGACGGGGACGGTCTGATCGATGAAGACCTCGGAGACTTGACTCCCGCCGGAAC
>CAZFOX010000394.1:0-5547 GCA_964520565.1 uncultured bacterium
GGGCGAATCGCTCTCGATGGTACGGAGAATGGGGAGCGGGGATTCCCCGCTCCTTTTCGAAGCGAACGATTGAACTGCGATCCATTCGCCGAATTGGTCCATGCTTATTTCGACACGATCCCCGATCCATCTAGGCGCCCCAACTCCGGTTTATATTCGTGGCTGAAGCGGGAAATCGAGGAGAGAAAAATACAAGGCTTGATAGTTCTTTACTACACATGGTGCGACTTGTGGCATGCGGAGATTCAACGTCTTCGGGAATCGTTTTGCCTTCCTTTGATCGATATCAACCTCGATTCGAGTGGATGCCGCGATCCGAAGGCAAGAATCAAAACGAGAATCCAATCCCTAATGGATATGCTGAGATGAAGCCGGTTCCTGCCAAAATATCGTTGAGTGAGTGGGACGATCGTTACGAGTGCTTGCGCGCAATGGGGTTTTCAGAACCCTCCTATGGCGGCCCTCTGAGCCGTCATATCTGCGATGGAGATTATCGTTTGCTCCATTTGCAATTTGATAATTCACCCGCCTCTCTGCGCTTGTGGAATTTCCTTTTGACGGAAGAAAACCGTCTTGACCATGCTCGCAGCAATGGGAACCTACTCATCGGAACCATGAAGGATTTGGGGACAGTTCCCGTTCTGGCTTATTCATTTCCCCATGTGACGGCTTTTTATCCCGATGGGGCATGGTGGATACCCTGCGTGATGGAATACAGCGCCGGATTGTTGAAAAGAGCGGATTCATACGGTATCGATGAATCCTTCTGTCCCGTCCGTGCCATGCTGGGAGCGTTTGAATCGCAGGCTCATTTTCCCATACCCGATCTGTTGATCTGCAGCGTGGGGGCGGTTTGCGACGACTTTTCCGCAATTGCACAGCGGCTGGAGGCAATGGGACATCCAATCCTGTGGTGGGAAATCCCGCACCGCCGCCAACCCGAGAGGGATGAAGATGCAGTGGTTTTACCCGGGGGATTTATTGCGCCTTCTTCCCAGGTGGAATTTGTGACGTCTGAATTGTCTCGGATCAAAGAACGGTTGGAAGAACTCACTCATCATCCCTTGCCGGATGGTGAGATCAAGGAGGGAATCCGAGAGGCTAATCGAGTTCGCCGGATTTTAAACGATCTTCGAAATACGGTATATGGCTCCGATATCTGCCCACTTCCTTCGCTCGAGATGTTAATTGCCGAAATGCTGGCGATTCATTTCTGCTCCGATCGCGGCGAATCTATCCGAGTATTGCAAACATTACTGGTGGAAGCGCAACAGCGAATCGAGGCATCAACAAGCATCTTGCCCGACGATGCCGTACGAGTTTTTTGGGTGAATCCCGTGGCGGATTTGCGATTGATGAATCTTTTGGAAGAATGCGGCGGGCGGGTCTGTGGAACCGATTATCTTTTTACCCATGCACTCGACTCGATTCCGGTAGATATTCCCCCCATGCACGCTCTGGCGTGTATGGCATTAGCCGATCCGATGGTGGGATCGGCGAAAGACCGAGGAATGCGTATCTGCCGGGATATCCAGAAATTTCGATCTGAAGCCGTAGTTATTTCTCGAATTCCGGGTGCGAGTCATTGCGCGTTGGAGGGTGAAATCATTCGCGATGTTATTCAAGCGCAGATGGCTATTCCTGTGGTGGAAATCGAGTCGCCGCCGATCATCGATTCGATGTTACCCACTCTCCGTACACGTCTGGAAGCACTGATTGAGGCTGTAAGAGAAAAAAGAAAATGAAAATCACAGTAGGTATCGACGCTGGAAGCCGGGCGATCAAAATTGTTTTTTGGGATACGGAAAACAAACGAGCGGTCGCAACGGGAACAATGGATCAAGGGGTGAATCAGGATTCATTGACCAGTCAATTGTATGCGCGGCTTCTGGAAGAAAATCAGATCGATCATAAATCCATTGTGCGAATAGTTGCAACCGGTTATGGGCGCGCGATCATATCGATGGCCGATGAAACGATTACGGAAATCACCTGTCATGCCCGCGGCGTGCGCCACTTACATCCCGATGCTCGTACTATTGTCGAAATCGGCGGTCAGGACAGCAAGTGGCTTTGTTTGGATGAGAAGGGAAATGTTCGGGATTTTTCGATGAACGACCGGTGTGCTGCTGGTACTGGCCGTTTTTTGGAAGTTGTGGCGCACCGGTTGGGTATTCAACTCAATGACCTGGGCGACCTTTCGGCGAGAAGCCGAAAACCGGCGATTGTCAGCAGCATGTGTGTGGTGTTTGCAGAAACTGAAATCATCGGGTTGTTGGCATCGGGTGTTCCTCCCGTAGATATTGTAGCGGGTGTACAAAATTCGATTGCTTCTCGCGTCGCTGCAATGGCGGGACGGCGAGTTCTGGAACCGATCTATTTCACGGGTGGAGTTGCCATGATTCCCGGTATGAAAAACTCGATGGAATCTGCATTGAACCGGCCGGTTCGGGAAACCTGCGATCCACAAATGACTGGAGCCTTGGGTGCGGCACTCCTGGCCGCTCAAAAAATTGTGAATTCTACTCAGGAAGGTGAAAAGAAAAATGACTGAATCCTGTTGCTCGTCGAAATCCGTTCAATCCACTTGTGAATCTTCTTCACCATCATCGAATGGGTTATTCAAGAGATTTCAAGAAATGATTCCCAATGCACTTTCCTTCGTGAAGGAAGCCAAGGCTAAGGGGAGAAAAATTGCGGGAATTTTTTGTGAATATACACCGAGGGAACTTTTTTTTGCGGCGGACGTACTTCCCATCTGTATGTGTGGCGGTCAGGAATCCACTATCTCCGAAGCGGAAAAAGACCTCCCCAGCAATCTTTGCCCGCTGATTAAATCCAGTTACGGTCATTCATTGCTCCATTCGAATCCCTTTCTTGAAATGGCCGATTTGCTGGTCGCTGAGACGACTTGCGACGGCAAGAAGAAGATGTATGAACTTCTTGGAAGAACCAAGCCCATTTACATTCTGGAACTGCCTCAGAAACCCAATGAAGAAATTGCGTTTTCCCATTGGCTGCAGGAAATTCGAATGCTGAAAACTCGAATCGAAGAACTCGCCGGGAGAAAAATCGGAGAAACCTGCTTACGCCAGGCAATTGAGAATATGAACAGGGAACGGGATTTACGCCGAAAAATCGCCTATCTGGCGGCTCAGAATCCTCCCTTGATTAGCGGAAACGAAATCCTGATGATCAAGAGTATTCTCTCCCTGATTCCCTGCGATATGGCTGCTTATCAAAATATCCTCGAGATGATACCCAAGCGTCCCTCTCCCTATTCCGGACGTCCCCGGATTCTATTAACCGGCGTTCCTAATCCTCATGGAGCCGAAAAAGTGATGGAGATCATCGAAAACGCCGGAGGCGTGGTTGTCGCGAAAGAGAATTGTACGGGTTTAAAACCGATCATGGATAATGTTTCTCTCGAAGGGGACCTGCTGGATAATATAGCTCGCAAATATTTCGAACTCCCCTGCTCGTGTATGACCCCAAACAAGAGACGTTTCGATCTTTTGGATCGCTTGATCCATGATTTTCGACCGCATGGGATCGTTGATTTAATTTGGCAGGCTTGTCATACCTATAATATTGAATCTTACGAAGTCCGCCAGAAAACCCAAACCCTCTGGAATCTGCCTTTTCTCCAATTGGAAACCGATTTCTCACCATCCGATCGAGCCCAACTAAAGGTACGTGTGGAGGCTTTTTTAGAACTCTGTTCGAATCGCACTATGGATTAACAATCATTGTGTTTTCATAAAATACAATTTGTGATAAATTTATAGAGATCGTGTAACACGGTCTGTGTTGGCACGTTTTTATACAAAGGCGAATTACTATTGTTTATGAAATCAATGAAGGTATTTTCGATTGTTAGGGGAAACCTTCGATTGATTTATATATTATAAATGTGGTATAAAAAATCGTTGTCTGAAAAATGAGAGAAAGATGATGAAAAATTTTTATCGAGTAAAAAGAAGAAATTCACAGTGCAGGCTTATTATTGCAATGACTATATTAATGTCCATCGATTGTTTTTTGAAAACGAGTGATTCGTATGCTCATTCTTTTCAGCCGGTTTCTTTTCAAACCATCGTGGAAAAGTCTGGAACGATCATCCATGGAATCGTCTCAAAGGTAGAGACCGGAAAAGATACTGCGACCGGCTTGATTTGTACCTGGACGACACTTCGAATTCTCGAACAACTCAAAGGTGAGGGAGATTCCCAAAAACTGACGTACAAACAACTAGGCGGCATCGACCGGGATAAGGGAATCAGTTGGTTTTCGGATACGCCAGTTCTTATCCCCGGACAGGAGATCCTTCTCTGTCTGTACCCCAAAAGTGTTTTGGGATTTACATCCCCCATTGGTATTTCTCAAGGCATCTTTTTTGTCAAACGGGATGTAGAGAAAAATACGACTGTCATCGATAATGGAATGCCGACATCCGTTTTGTTTCCCGATCGGCCTGACTCGTCTTTTTCATCCACCGGGATTAAAACAACCAGCAGGAATTCCGCCAATCATTCGTTCGTGGATCAGTGTCAACGCCTGATTCTGGAAGAAGTAAAACGGGCGATATCCAATTATGTCCATCAAGACCGAAAGTCACTCTCGACGATGGATGAAACGAGGAGAACATTCATCGAGAATAAGCGTCAAGCAAAAACATCTCAACAATAAAAAGCCTTCTTTATTTCATCCAATAGGAAATTGGAGTCAATTGTTGTATGGCCTGCCGTTAAGGATATTAGTTATGAATAATGGAAATCGTTGCAATCGATGCTGCTTATGGGGAGTTGTTGTTTTGATTGGCTTGTCTTGTTACGTAGCCAACTCCTGGGCGGGGGGACCGCTTTCTCATTTGTATTTTCCCTCCGGCCGTCCCGATACGGTTATGTTTTTATATGGACCTGACAATCGTACGGATGTCGTCGCAGTGAATAACGATTTGTACCCCGGTTCGTTGTTTTCGGGGATTACTGCAGAACTACTCGCCGATAAGACCTATTTTATTCAGATATCCCCCGCCGAAGACGATACACGCGATAATTCGGGTTATTATCGGATTTCGATCGCCGGACCAGGTAGCAGTTCGATTTTTCGCGTTCCATCCGATACCATTGAACTTAAAGTTGGGGGTGAGTCGTACCTGGGATATTTAAAAAGCAATAAGGATCAAAATCTTTACGTATTTCGAACGGCGGAAGCTGGCGAGTATACGATTTCAACCTGGCACGATCCGGATCGCGTTCAACCGGGCGTTCCCAATCGGTGGAAGAGTTTCCCGGTTCTTTTCCATATCGACCGGGGGCCCTTAGGCGATGTGGATGAAGATACCGCTGTCGGTCTCGTGCGGAATTGTGCGAATCTTTGGAACGATGTTTCTACTTCCCATTTTCGATTCGAGGAGGGACCTCGGCTGAGTTTCGACTTTGATCGTTCCACTTTGGGTGTAGCTCCTCTTCCCCGGCGTGGTCATGTTTTGTTTTACGATCCGATTCGCAAAAAGGAACTCCTTTTCGGCGGATATAACGGGGG
>CAZFOX010000395.1:0-5533 GCA_964520565.1 uncultured bacterium
GAACGGGGATTTCCGATTGAATCTCTGAAGGCTACGAATGTCTCCGCTTTTGTGCTTCCCCAAGGATCGTCGTCCAATGCTCCCGGCGCTCTTTTTATTGAGGCCAACCAAGTTACTTATGAACTGCCGCGGGATGAGTTGATTTTGACCGGTGTAACGTTGAAGGAGTCGGAGACTTCTCTATTATCATTGGATCGTATTGTTTTGACCGGCATCGCAGACGAACGAGTCTCGATTCAGGAGATTGCCATTCAAGGAGGGCGTCTCGATATTTATGAAGATCGGGAAGGCCAGTTCAATATTAGCAGAGCCATCGAACGGATCCGCGATATTATCGAATCGATGATGCCTCAATCCAGTAAAACCGCTCGCGCCCGTCCTGTTTTTCTGGAAACATTGAAATCGGCCTCTCTCGACGACAGTTTGATTAATTGGCGCCGTCAGGATGAATCCAATCAGCAAATCGCCGTGGGGCAGCTGCGCTATAAAGCCGCTTCCCATCTTATGGATGCGACCGATGTTTTGTTGACGCGGCGGGAGGGCGATCGAAAAACGATTGTTTCCGTCTCATCCATCGTGGCCTCGCCTTCCGGCGCATTGAATGAAAGAATCTGGAACCGGTTGATTCTGAACAAGCCGGCATTTGAGTTCAGTTGGCGTCCCGATCATTACGAACTGGTGGACGCCGCTTCCGACTGGATATCGTTACCCGGTCTGGTGGCGGGCGATTTGAAAACCGCAACGGATGAAAAGAAAAAAGAACCTTTCCTGATTCGCGATATGCAGATTCAGAATGCGGACGTCCGCATTCTGGATTATACCCTCGATCCTCCCTTACTGCATCGACTGACGTCGGTAACCCTGCAATGGAGCGACGTGCAGTTTGGAAGCAAGGACGCGCCGATGACGCCTCTGAATCTGAAAGCCATACTCGCCGAACCGTCGGCTGGATCGCTGGCTTTTCAGGGCAGAGCCTCTTCATCCGGTTTGCCTCTGAATGTAACCGGAACCGCCATGCTCGCCGTCAGCGATATCACGGTCTTCAATCCCTATCTGGAAGCTTCCGAGAAAGCGTTGCCGGTGCGTATTATACGGGGAGGATTGCGTTCGAACGCACGGGCCGCCATTCATAACAATAAAGTGGACGGCACGATCGATTTGTATTTATACGATCCGGTTTTTGAGCCTAATAACAGCAAATGGCCTTTTAAGATCGATCAAAAAACCGTGATCGCCACGCTCAATAACTTAAAAGATAAAAACGGGGTGATTGCGTTTCCCAATAATAAATGGAGCGGCGATATCCGCGATCCCAAATTCAAACGCGGACTGGGAATCGACGATCTCTTCTGGAGCAACATGCAAGGGACGCTCACAACCGTCCTTAAACTTCCTCTGGATATTGCGGGATCGGTGGGAAATGTCTTTATGAAAATTCTTGGACAAGACCGGTGATCCAGAGCGGAACGATGAAATCCACTCGATACAAAATGAAATGTTTCTTTTTCCTTATCCTGATTGCGTCGAGTTTTCTCCCCGGTTCGTTGGCTTCCTCGATTCCGCCCAATGAATTGGAACGCATTTCCACGTATTCCCTCAACGGAGATTGGCGGGTTGCATGCGTCAAAGCGGATAGCGCCGTCCTCCCCTCGATTTACGTGGAAATAGAAACACCCATTTCCAACTGGATGCACACCAACATTCCCGGAAACGCTCCATTGCCGTATATGGAGGGGCTTCGCTTTCAAGACGCTGGTTACATTCAATACTACCGCCGCCAGTTTCCGTTGCCGGATTCCTGGAAAGGCCGCCGGATTCTCTTGCAGATCGATGGCGTTCTATCCGAATACCGGGTGTGGGTCGATGGAAGTGAAATGGGAAAGACCGATAATCCTCTTGAGACGAATCAAATCGATATCACCGATGCTTTGCAATACGGGGAAGGGGAAGATCATGTAATCGGAATCCAGGTATTGCCATCGCCCCATCAGAATAATAACTGCTTGTTTCGAGATATTGCCTTATTGGCGTTGCCCGATACGTATATCGATGCTCTTCAGCTGACGACGGAACTCGATGAAGCTTCCACGACGGCCAAGTTACATGCCGTCGTATCGCTTTCGAGTATCCCATCGGCGACCGATTGGAGCCGAGCGGCGCTCTCGCTGGAACTCTTCGCTCCCCAGGGTGGATCGGTCGCCCAAACCACGATCTCCTGGTTTGAATCGCGGAACGGCCGGGCGGTGGGACGCGCCATTCTACCCGTTTCTCAACCCTCCCTTTGGACGACGGAAACGCCTTCTCTTTATCGTCTGTCCGCCGAACTGAGCGTAGACGGCCGTCCGGTATATCGGACAACGCAAGCAGTGGGGCTTCGCCGCTTTCGTACCGATCGGGGAATTCTGACGTTGAATGGCGCTCCCAGCGAGCTGCGGGGAATCGTCTATTCGCAGTCGCATCCCGATGTGGGCTATGCGTTGCAAGAAAGCCATTGGCTGGCCGATTTGCAACACATGAAAAACGGCAATATCAACGCGCTTCGGATCGTGGATCGTCCGCCCCATCCCCGTTTTTTGCAACTCTGCGACGAACGGGGTTTTTACGTCCTCTACGATCTGCCGATCCATCAGTCCGGCAATGATATATCCAGCCGAATACAGAACCTGATTGTTCGCGACGGCAATCATCCCTGCATCCTTGCGTGGAATCTATACGGCTGTTCTTCCTGGGATGATGAGGTGAATCGAATCGCTCAGTCCATGAAGGCGCAGAATCCGAACGGTCTTTGGATGGCGTCTGGCCTTTCCGATCCATCGCTGCCGGCCGTCATCGATCTTCTTGCCCCCGAGTATCCCGATCTGGATGAATTACGCCGCTTTGCCAAACCAAGACGTCCTATCGTTGTCGCTGCCCATACATCGGCCATCGAAAATTCCTTGGAAGGATTGGAAGAGTTTCAACGGATGGTGCGGGAAAACGAGTGTCTTACTGGGGGGATGCTGCAACAGTTCGCCGACGATCCCCTTTCAGAGGGAAACGGGAGATTGGATGGAATCCTGAATGCCGACCGGACGCCTCAGATCGATTTTTGGCAAACCCGGCGCGTTTACTCTCCCATTCAAATTCTGGAAGACGAAAGGCCGGTCAAGCCGGGGAAGCAGTCTGTCGAACTCACGCTGAGTAACCATTACGACTTTACCAACCTGCGGGATTTAACTGCGCAGTGGTTTTTATTGCGGGACGGCCAGCCGGTTTCAAACCGTACTTTTGTCGTTAATCTGGAGCCCCATCGGGATATGGAACTGAGTACGGTTCTGGATATTCCCGCCGATCTGGCCGATTTCGATTACACATTGCAGTATCAATTTTCCGAATCCTCATCCGGCCGGGTGATTTACGAACGCGTTGTCCGTCTACGGCAGGACAATTGGCCGAAGGATTTTCTCTCCCGCATGCGCGACCTTAAATGGGATAAACAATGGAGGGTAACGGGGGAACCGCTGCGGGCGGAAATCTCCCACCGCACGTATTCGTTTATCGTTCAGCTCGCCACACCGGGCTGGTTTCTGCGCACGCAGGACCATAATATCCGCCTGATTACCGATGGCCCTTTTCTCCATTTTGGCCGCCGCCAGCCGGAAAATGTTTCTTCCCCGATCCGCGAGGCTTCCGCCTGGATCGTCAAGGATTTGTGGATTGACGCCAAAACCATGGAAAAACAGGGAAATTCTATTGAAATCCGGACGCATTGCCGCGAGACCGCTTCTCCCTCCCATGGAGAACCGGCCCAGGCGCAAATCGATATTTTGTCTTCAGCGTTTGGGTATACCGATATCCGTTTTTCCATTCAGCCGGGAGCCCGGCAATCCTTGCAACAAGCCGGGCTTGCTTTTCGCGTTCCGCCGACGCTGGACTCCGTTTCCTGGTTGGGTGACGGGCCGTCTCCTTCTTATCCGGGTCAATCGATGCTCAATTCGTGGGGATTCTATCTGTTCCCCATTTCCGCTATTCATCCGGGGAACCGGAGCCGAGTGAATATGCTTTCTCTCTGCGATAAAAACGGGTATGGATTGGGGATTGTTTTGCTGGAGGGCAATGTATCGATCGAGCCGGGAGAAGAAGGCACGTGGATTGCAATCAACGCCGCCGTGGCGGGGCTAGGCAACGGCGTATGGCCGACGCGTTATCCCTTGAATGAAGATCGCCTATCGGGCAACGAATCCACCGCCTTTCGCCTGATTCCATTGATCCGGGGAAGTTATCCTTCTATCTTTTCACCATTAAGGAAGACACGATAGAATGTATCGCTATTCCCAATAGAATATCTTTATGATAAAAACGTCCAATGGGTAAAGTCGAAAGGAGAAACGGGATGACAAAAACGATGGGACACAAAAGCGGAGTAGTATTAGCGGTATTAGTGATGGCGGCCTGGCTGGGGGCGGGATGGGTCTATGCGCAGGATCCCCAGCTGCCTTTTTCCTGGAAAGGCGACGGCGCTGCATGGCTGATGGGAAAAGAAGGCGTGAAAGAGGTCGTTTTTCAGATTCAATTAAAGATTGATGAGGACGGGACAACCACCGGGAAATTCTTTAACGAAGATGGCGAAGCCTCGATCGAACGTATGTTTTTCGAGTCGGAAGTGGATGGCGCCCGGAAAGTCTATCTACTCCTTTCCATCGAGGATGACGATACGAAAAGAATGGTTCTTATGAATCTGCGCGTTTTGAAGGGGACTTTAGTCTATGGGGAAATCATGATGCACAAATACGAGGAAGGGGGAGAACTGGAAAAAGGCCTGGGATGGGGCAATAAAGTCGCACAGGAAATCTATCCGGATTATCTTCCCTCCAGTCTCGGAAAAGCGTTGAAACTGTTCCACCCGGTCGGTGTTATGAAAGCCACCGGTGGTTTATCTTCCGAATAACCAATCTTACAATTCCTTACCTTCATTGCCCGGGGAGGATTCAATCTTTCTTTCCCGGGCAATGGGGTTCGTAAACCAGCGTCTCGTGCTATTCTGTATCGAAATATTTTTATGAATTCCCCGTGATTCGATAATGATCGATACGAGCCAGTATTTTACGAATTATGTCTGCCCGAAGTGCCGGGGTCGTTCCTGCATTACCTCCGAAGCTTCGATCGGGGGATTGTACAAGCGGATTTTTTTCCGATCCCGAGACAATCGCTATTTAATAGTCACCTGTTCGTTATGCGGGTACAGCGAGTTATATAGCCTGAACGTTCTCGCAGCGAGCAAATCGGAGATTCCCGCCGAAAAAACCACTCCCGCCGTTGAACGCGTTGAATGATCGGCTTAACAATATACCCATATAACCCCAAATATATCTTAAAGAGAATGAAAGTGAAAAAAGCGCAATTAGTCATCGTTACGTTGCTTTTCATTGGAACCGCCTGTTATCAAAATCCCGATAAACGGAATGGAGAAATCTCCAATGTGGCTCCTCGCGAATCGGGTACTGTAACGACGCCGGTCGCCGTTGAACCGCCCGTTGCGGCTTTCTCGAATGCG
>CAZFOX010000396.1:0-5525 GCA_964520565.1 uncultured bacterium
ATGTCGCTGCACGGCTTTGAACCAATCTTGCAAAATTATGAATCAGGATGGATAGCACTTGGTTTTTCACAGATCCAAGGGGGCAGAGGAAAACCTTGCCCTTACCACCCGGCATCTTACAAAGAACAGTTATCTCAGCCCCAACGGGGCAGTAGATAATAGCCAGGGGCACTCGCCCCTGGATGGGATTATTGAATATCATTCACCCTGAAGGGGAGACAGAAAACCCGCGCCCCATTTCCATTTCTTTCGCCCCTTCAGGGCTGGATTTGTTGGGGGATTCGTTCCCAGGGGCGATTGCCCCTGGCTGTTTTCTTATACCCCTTTGGGGTAAATACGAACTTTATCGAGACCATGCGCGCAAAAGATTCTAATTCAGTGTAGAAGTTCAATATTCTCCGATGGCTAATCGATTGTCTTCACCCCAGACAGCCGGGAGACGGCTTCGTTCGCGAGTTCCCGATATTTTTGCAGGGCGTTCTCCATGTCGCGGAAGAGGGCGGAGCAACGGTCGAGGGATTCTCGATTGGTTTTTTCATCCCCCCCGCCGAGCAAACCCGCCTGGTTGGATTGGCCGAGCAGCGCGAGTGTCGAGCGCGCACACAAGGCCGTACAGAGATCGAAAGCCTCCGTTTCCGAACGCAGGGCGTCGGAAAAATCCTTCATGATTTGAATCATGCCCATGCGAAATCCCGCCGAGGCGGGATGCAGAGAAGCCAGCCGTTTTGAAAGGCGGCGCAGGAGCCGCCGCGCCCGCCCAAACGCCTCGGTGTAATGCCGGAGTTCCTCGATCAAGGGTTCTCGATATGCTGCCAGGCTGGGATGCAGCGCACTTTCGAGAAACGACACATCGGCCGGCGCGATACAATATGCGTTCAGGCATTCGCATAAATCCATCCAGCGAGCGCCTTCGATACGCGCCCCTTGCGGCGATGTATTGACGACCGGCGCGGCACTCCCCCGAATCAGATCGCCGAAGGTATTGAGGTAGTACTTGTACAAACCGCTGGTCGGGACCATCGTTCCATCGTTGGCGGGAACCGGCAGCAGAGGCTCTTTCAGCCGTTCCGGTTGATCGAGTTCGTTCTGCATCGCGCCGTCCGCGTACCAGCGTTCGCCGGGAAAGGCTAGATCGTTGCCGACCAGAATTATCGGACTGCAGCCCATCAGGCGCGCAGCGTGGACGGCCAGATGCGCGGTCGAACCATAAGAGACCAGGTCTCCCAGGCCGTTGAGGCTTTGCAGGGCCTTCAGCACCGGCGTTGCGCCCGGCCCGAAATCCGCCGTGCCGGAGTGATTGCAAAAGAACGTGCGCCCCGCATACCGCGCAGGGATGGAGGGATCGACGCCGGGAAACGCCAATAAAATCGCGCGGTCTTCGACGATCGTCTCAAAATGGCGGGCGTTCAGTTCGGTGAAATCGAGGCTGACCACCAAATCCAACACAATGCCATGCTGGTGTAAAATCCGATGGGCGGTATCGATGGCGAAAAAAATGGCGCGATCCCGAACTGCCGCCAGATGAGGCAGAGCGGCTTCCAGACTGGGGCCGGGAGCGACGACCAGAGCCGGGACGCCGGGCGCTTGGCCAAGCAGGCGTTTCCAAGGAGCGCCCCGCAGAATCCACGGCAGGTTAGCCATCACATTTCGCAGTATGGTCTCTCCCTGCAATTCCGAGGTTCGAAATTTCAAGCCCTCCATCTGAATGGATTCCTGAATCGCCGCGCCGAGCCGCTGGATATAGCCGCCGTACAGATACCGGGACGCCGCCGTAAACGCCACGCGGATTCCCTGCACGCGCATGCGGTTGCCGCCCGCCTCCGAAAAGAGGCGCTGTACGACCTCGGTTTCCGAAATCCCCACCGCCCAATAAACGCGCGGCGACGAAATCATCGCAGTGAAATCCATTCCGCATAATGCCGCTTTAAACAGGGCAGCGTCGGGTTCCACGATCCACAAGACGGTATCCGCATCCGACAGCCGGAAAAACGCCTGGGGATGGTGTCCCGATCCGAATCCCAGCAGGAGAACGTGAGCGTTACGCCGCAGGTCTTCGCCCAATCCCATCACCCATTGTTCCGCTTCCTGCCGGGGTTGGCCGGTATGGCACAAAGCGGCCATCTGGCCGTCATCGAGAACGATTGCCAATACCGGCGATCCATCCTCCGCCCGGGAGGCAATAAAACGTGGGGAGAGCGGGAGTTCCTCCAGTTGCCGCGCTAGAGCCGGATCGCGGTGGCGCAACGCCTCCAGATTTCTGTTCCAGTATTCTGCGCGTCCTTCGGGAGAATCTTTCAAGGGTTGTGAGTTCATCGTCGAGCCACAGTTCGAAAAGAATTACCACCATCATACTCGACATCTTCCACGTTTCCTACTGTGGGAATTTATTTCACTCTGTTTCACGCCGCCTGATTTTCTTTCCACTTTGGGGTAATCTGAGAGAGAGTCTTTCATGAATCTCCCAATGAAATCATGCGTATTCTGATCGTCGATAAAACCGCCGGACTGGATTCCTCGCACGAAAGGCATACGGCCATCGCCCGTCAGCCGGATGTGACGCTGCATGTCCTGGGTCCGCGTCACTGGATCGAGAACGGGCGCGAGGTAATCTGGCAACCGGCGGCGGATTGCCCGTACACCGCGCATCGGGGTTCGATGTTTTTCAAGGATTATTACGCGCGGGCGGGATACGCCTCCGGGCTGAGGCGCGCGTTGATCGCATCGCAAGCCGAGATCGTTCAGCTGCTGGAAGAACCCTGGTCGATTTCGGCGCTGCAAACGGTTCTCGCTGCCGCGCTGTGGGCACCGCATGCGAAGATTCTGTTTTACACCTGGGAAAACATCTATCGCCCCTGGGTGTATCCCTCCCGCGCCTCGCGCCTCTACGCCTTTATCGACAAGATTCTGTATCACCGTTCCACCGCTGCCGTCTGCGCCACGCAGGGCGCTCAGGTGGTGTTGCTGAAGAAGGGATATACCAAACCGGCTGCTATCATTCCCTACGGCATTCCCGGCTTTTTTTTCGAAGACGCGCCGGAAAAAAATATCCCCGAACGGCCTTTTACCGTGGGATACGTCGGCCGCTTTCTGCACATGAAGGGTGTGGATCTTTTACTCGACGCCGTTGCCGCCCTGCCGGGCGTTCGTCTGATTCTGGCCGGATCGGGCGAGGATGAGGCCGCGTTCCGGGAACAGGCCCGCCGCCTGGGAATCGAAGACCGCGTAGAGTGGCATCCCCCAATGCCCGAGCGGCAGATTCCCGACTTTCTGCGGCAGATGGATGCATTCGTACTTCCCTCGCGCACGACCGAGGGGTGGAGCGAACAACTGGGACGCGCCGCCATCGAAGCGATGGCCTGCGGCATTCCCACCATCGGCGCTCGATCCGGAGCCATTCCCGAAGTGATCGGCGGAGGAGGGCTTCTCTTCGAAGAAAACTCCGCGCCGTCCCTGGCTGAAATCCTCGCGCGCCTGCAACATTGCGCCCCCGAACGCAACCGGTTACGCCATGCCGGAAGGGCGCGCGCGCGGGATTGTTTCACGTGGAACCGCTTTACACGCGATCTCTGCGCATTTTACAGGACGCTTTCATGAACCGCCCTCTTGAAGAATCCGGTATCGGCACACGGATTACCCGCTACGGCGTCATCCTCTCCGTCAGCGGCATCCTCTGCAAACTGCTGTTGCTGGTATACACCGTTCTGGCGGTGGAGATATTGGGTAAAGAACAGTTTGGGCGCATCGAATATTTTTTGGAGATGGCCATCATCTTCAGCGTGCTGATCGATTTCGGCCTCGAGCAGACGGTCACGCGGGAGATCGCCCGGCGGCGGGAACGGCTACGCGAGTATCTCTATCCTCTGCTGGCGTTCCGCCTGGCCGCGTCGCTTTTCGGGGCCGTTCTGATGGCGTCGTTCATGCGGCTTCTGGCGCAACCGGGGCATACCTGGGTGCTGTTGCTTTGTTCGCTGACGTACCTGATCGCCGTCGCCAACGTTATGCTGGCGCGGGCGCTGGTACGCAGTTACGAATGGATGGCGTGCGAGGGAATCGCCAACATTGTGGAAAAGGCCGTCCATATCGGTCTGGCCATCGCCGTTCTCTATACCCTGCCCCGCCTGCCTCTGATTGTGTTATGTTATACGGCCGGAGCGCTGGCCTCTCTGGCGATTTATTTCTATGTCCTGGCGAGTCGGTTCGGTTTGGAACGAACCGCCTATTCCCTCCGCGATTGGATCGATTGGCAAAAGGCCGCCTTCCCCATCGGCCTATCCGCCGCCTGTATTCTACTGCTGCACCGCGAAGATACGGCGATGGTTAACTGGATCTGCGGCGATGCGGAGACCGGCCTCTACCGTGCGCCGTACCGATTTTTGGAGGGTCTTTTTCTGTTTCCACAGGTGATCGCCGTTTCCGCCTACCCCGTCTTTTCCAAGTTGTTTCATGAGAGACGCGCGTTTCAATACTCCGCCGCTCTTTTGTTACGCGGGCTGATCTTAATCAGCCTGCCCATGGCGGTGGGGGGAACCTGCATCGCCGATGCGGCCATGCAATGGCTGACGCCCGAATTGGGAGAGGCGGGTGGCCGGGTTTTCAAATTACTGCTCTGGTCGCTGCCGTTTATCTACGCCAATTTCCTGCTTGGAACCATTCTCAACGCCACCGACCGGCAACGCCTTAACGTCCGCGCCAGCGCCTGGGGGTTGTTCGGAAACGCCATCATGAACGTTCCCGCTATTTATTATTATGGAGCCTACGGTGCGTCGGTGGTCACGACTCTCTCGCAAGGTCTTTATTGCTTCCTCATGCTCTACGACACCCGCGACCTGGGTTTGCTTCGCGATGCGCGGCGTTATGCGTCCATCGTTATTTCCTGCGGATTCATGTACGCGGTTCTCGTAGGGTTTGCCTGGCCGTGGTACGCCTCGATTCCCCTGGGAATGACCACTTACCTAATCGCCTTGATCTTTACGAAAGGGATCGCCTGGGGGGATATCGAAAACCTGAAGCGCGTCGTGACGAAAAAAACGGAAGGATGAAAGAATCCCGCGTCTACAAATCGACGCCGTCGTTGGGAATATCCCGAAAGAGCCGCGTGAGTTGCCGCACGTTTTGAGGATTCCCGATGCAGAACGATTCGGGAACCTGCCGGCCGTCCAACAGTTCGCCGCAATCGACGGAACGGCCGGAGAGATATGTCATCTCGCCCCCGGCGGCGGCGAGAATCACAGCCGAGGCGGCGATATCCCAGAGGCGGACTTTGGTTAAAATGCCGCCATGAATTTTACCGCGCGCCACAAAACAGATATGCGCCGCCGCCGAACCGAAAGCCAGCGCCCGCCCGTCGTATTCAGTCTGAAGGCCGCGAAATGTGATGGAAGGCGCGACGATGCAAGTTCCCCGCACCATATCCCGCGGTTCGCAAACATGGATAACATTCTCGTTGACATAAGCGGGACCGCCGTCCACCGCCCAATACATCTCGTCGATCACCGGCAAATAGACGAATCCCACAACGGGCTTTC
>CAZFOX010000397.1:0-2909 GCA_964520565.1 uncultured bacterium
ACGAACCCGCGCCGACCTTGAGTCCCTTCTGCTACCGGCATCCCGCTTCTCCCCATTTGGCGGCGGAAATGGAAAACCGTCCGATCAAGCCGGAGGCGGTAAAAGAAGCCTTACATTCTTTGGCGAAAAAATACGCTGCCCTGCTGGTGGAAGGAATCGGCGGCTGGCTGGTTCCCATCACCTATTCGTATAAGGTTGCCGATTTTGCCCGCGATCTGCGGCTTCCCGTGTTGCTCGTATCGGCGAATCGCCTGGGAACGATTAACCATACTCTGCTGACGCTGGAATCGATCCGGGCGCGGGGGCTGAATCCGGCGGGAGTGATTTTCACCCATCCCACACCTTCCAGCGATTCATCCATCGAGAAGAACAATATTGAAACCATCCGCCGGGTGGGGCAGATCGACATTCTGGGCGCCGTTCCCTATCTGGGAAGAAACGCCGAACGAACCGAGACATCCGACAGTCTCTGGTTGCGCGTGAAGGATACCATTCAATGGCCGAAAATTCTGCACATTCTCCGTATCGCTTAGAACAGATCCAGCAATGGCGCGAGTGGGACAGGAACTTCGTCTGGCATCCCTTCACCCAGATGCGCGATTACGACGCCGAACCGCCGCTGATTATTTCGCACGGCGAAGGCGCGTATCTATACGATATCGAAGGCAGGCGCTATTTCGACGGCAACTCGTCGCTATGGGTCAACCTGCACGGCCACGCCCGGCCGGAAATCACCCAGGCGATCCAGGAGCAGGCCGGCCGGATCGCGCATTCCACCCTGCTGGGGCAATCGAACATTCCTTCCATCGTACTGGCCAAGCGGCTCGTGGATATCGCGCCAGCGGGTCTGGTGAAGGTGTTTTATTCGGATAACGGTTCCACGGCCAACGAGGTGGCTCTGAAGATGGCCTTTCAATACTGGCGTCAGACCGGGCGGCCGGAGAAGAGCAAGTTCGTCACTTTTGAGGAAGCCTATCACGGCGACACCATCGGCAGCGTCAGCGTGGGGGGCATCGATCTCTTCCACGGCATCTTCGGGCCGCTGCTCTTCGAGCGCTACAGCGTTCCCTATCCAGTCTATTCGAAATATACCTCTCACGAGACGCCCGAAACGGTCTCGCAGCGTTCGCTGGACGCGGTCGAATCGCTCTTCAGGGAACGCGGCGACGAGATGGCCGCGCTGATCGTCGAGCCGTTGATTCAGGGCGCGTCCGGAATCCGCACCGCCGCGCCGGGATTTCTAAAATCGCTGCGCGAACTTTGTACGCAATACGACGTGCTGATGATCTGCGACGAAGTTTTTACCGGATTCGGGCGCACGGGGACTATGTTCGCCTGCGAACAGGAAGGCGTTTCGCCCGACTTTCTCTGCCTGGCCAAGGGGATTACCGGCGGTTACCTGCCGCTGGCGGCGACGATGACCACCCAGCGGGTGTTCGAAGGGTTTCTGGGCGAGTACCGCGAGTTCAAGACATTCTTCCACGGACACACCTACACCGGCAACCAGCTGGCGTGCGCGGCGGCGCTGGCCAGCCTCGACCTCTTTGAGAAAGACGATACGCTCCACCGCATCAAGCCGGTATACGAGCATCTCGAAAAACGCCTGGATGCGCTCTTCCAGTCAAGCGACCGGGTGGGAGACATCCACCAGCGCGGCCCCTCGGCGGGAATCGACATCGTCCGCAGCCGCAAGAATCAACAATCGTTTCAACTGGAAGAAAAGATGGGGATGAAAGTCTGCTTCGATCTGCGCGATCGGGGAATCTGGCTGCGCCCGCTGGGCTGCACGCTGGTTCTTATCCCGCCGCTGATCGCCACCGTCGAGCAGATCGATTTTGTGATGGATGCGATTGCAGAGGGATTGGGGGAGATTGAAAGAAATGAATCCCGCTTCGCATGAGCGATTCATGCAAAGCGGGATTCGAACCAAACGATCATCTGGTCATAATTCATTTAACACTGTCGGGTACTTTGATCGTCACTCTTTTTTCAAATATATCGGAAAACACACAGCGATCATTGACGGCAACCGCTCTAAGGACGCCGCTAATACTGCCATTTTCTCTCATTTCCAGCGAATCCGGCGTGATCCAATCGAGTGAAGGGCTTTCCGGTCTTAGTTCTACGGGCAGAAGACTCTCCTCTTTATCATTCATAAAATAAATTCCGCGAAATATTTCCCGGGAATTTGGATCGGATGCTTTAAGAGGCAGAATGACTTTCTCTCCAAACGGAATAATAATTTCGTCGGGAATTTCACTTCCATCAATGATGGGAGGTTCTACGAAGTGCCCTTTTTCGATTCCATTCGCTCCCCTGAGTACCTCGCGATCCAATCGTTTCTGCCATGCAGCGCGGTTGAATGGTTCCGTACAGAAGTCAATCGCATAGAGGACATTGTCCCGAACGGTGTATCCCCTTTCCCATGCCACGTAGCCCGGTTCGTGCGTTCCGTCGTCCAGGAGTTTTACGATCAGGGAAATCGAATTCATCAATTCCACCGCGCGCTTCACGGCCTCTTCATGCGATGAGAAAACACCAATGGTAAGATTAAATTGTCTTTTATAATACGGTGTGTTGCGTTTGGAACCCCAAAAATATTGCGTTTCCGGATCGGAAGGATCGGGCTTGACATTCCAACGCCATATCAAAGCGGAAGGTCCAATCATACACCTTCGTTCGAAAACATCATAATCAACAAGGTATCGGCTCATAACTTTGTCTACGTCAATTTCTGTAATCAAAGGACGGTTGGAAGGATTGATCTTGATGGTTTGATTTCTATAGGGAATCGTTGTTTCCGCAAAAACCTCTACGGATAAGCACAGGAAAAAGGAAAGACAAATAGTTAATTTTGCAGGAGAATGGTTTGGCATGTTTTTATCCTTTCTATATATACACTAACGATT
>CAZFOX010000397.1:2919-5514 GCA_964520565.1 uncultured bacterium
ATTATATTCAAGTTAGAGGGGGCATGTTTTCGATCTATCGGTTTATCGTGGATGCGATGGGGTGATGTGAAGTGGCCCCCTAACCTTGATAGAATTTGCAAATACCTGAATTTCAAATATCTTTGGCTAGAATTTCGCCTTCACCATCTTGATTTCGTTGGCTTGGCCGGTCAGGCGGAGGCAGTTGCCTGTGGGAGTCCGTTTCCGATCCTGACTCTCGAGAGCGATGAAGGATTCCTCGCCACTTCCACAATATGATTATGGTGTGGTTCTTTTTCCAACCCATCGGTCTATCCTGGAGTGATTCTCATCCACCCATAACGGTTTTCGCTCTGACCGAACCGCCGAAGCGGCCAATGTCGCCGCTGCTGTAGAGACCGTTGCTCATGGTATAGATCGAACCGGGATCGCCGGTAATCGGATGCCACTCCACGCCGTTTGCTCCGTGATCCGGGCCGTAGCTGGAGATGCAGTATCCCGGATAGTAGATGCCGTTCATCGCGGCGGACACATTGGAAAGCCGCGCCCAACTGCCGTTGTAACTGACGTATTGATAACTGAAAATGGTTTGGTCCGGATACCAGTTGGTTTTTTCCCGCTGGGGTTTGAAGATGTCGGTATAGGCGACGCTGGCGATATAGGCGGTCGGCGTGGTCAGTTCGTGAAGGTATTCGATGTAGACCGAATAGGACGAATGTCCTTGCCCGTTGCCGATTGGCCAAGGAAAGATGTTGTGGTCGATGGCGTAGGTCTCCAGGGCGGTTCCCAGGGCTTTTTGATCGCCCATCACCCGCGCCACGCGAGCACGGGTCTGGGCGTTGAGAAAATTGGGAACGGCAATCGCCGCTAAAATTCCAATGATGGCGACCACGATCAATAGTTCGATCAATGTGAATCCCGGTTGTCTGCGTTTATGCATGGTTTCCTCGCTCCGATCGAATTCGGCGATGATGGATTTTAGTTGAATCGGGGTTGCCGGACTTTCGCACATTTAAGCCACTTTTGATAGCGATTTTGCATTGAATTCATCAAAATTAGAAGAGTTGTCCTGAAATGCTGACTTCAAAAAAATCAAATTCTGCCTGAAATGACGAAACGGCAAAAAGTCATCAACGTAAATTCGATCCACAAGACTTCGTGGATCGATCCAAGTGACTGGTATAAGATTATAGTGTGAGTTTCGTCTTCAAGACACTTTTTGCCGGATTATCAGAAATGCAATCGCAATGAAGTTAGCATAACTTGAAATGAAAGGGTATGTTATGGAGATACCAAGGATCGTTTTCCAGAAAGAAAGGTTGGGCTTGGCGACTTTCCCGCCGATTGACAACAAACCGCCGTTATGAAAACAATAGACAAAAATCCCAACAGGAGCGCATTCATGCCCGTTTATCGAATCGCATTGCTTACAGCATTCACGTTTGCCATCCTTTCGGTTTTTGGCCAAGCGGCAGAAAAGCCGGTGGATTTCAGCCACGGCCCACTCCAGGTTTCCGAGAACCATCGTTTTCTCGTGCATGAGGATGGATCACCGTTTTTCTATCTGGGAGACACGGCCTGGCAACTCCTGCATGACCTCGACCGCGGCGATGTGGAACTGTATCTGGAGAACCGCCGTCAAAAAGGTTTCACGGTTGTGCAGGCGGTCGCGCTGGCGGAATACGGCGGTCTCGACCAACCCAACGCTTACGGCCATTACGCATTGAAAGATAAAAACGACCCCACGGCTCCGGATGTCAAGGAGGGACTCGATAACGATTATTGGGATCACGTGGAATGGGTTATCGACCGCGCTTTTGAGAAAGGTCTATACATCGGACTGCTGCCCACCTGGGGACGGTATGTCACTTCGCATTGGAAATTCGGTATCGTGGACGGAATCTTCACTCCCCGGAACGCCGAAGCGTACGGCCGTTTTATCGGCGAGCGATTTCATGATAAATCCAATATCCTCTGGATTATCGGCGGAGACCGCGCCGCGCCGACCGACGAAGCCCAGGCGATTTGGCGGGCATTGGCCAAAGGCATCGCCCTGGGTGTGTTGGGGACGGAAGACTATCGCAAAACCATGATGACCTATCACACCTCCGGCCCCGGCCTGTCTTCCGAATTCTTTCATAACGACGCATGGTGCGATTTCAACGCCATTCAATCGAGCCACGGCGATTCTATTTTGAATTATAAAATGATCGAATCCGATTACGGGTTGTTTCCTCCCAAACCCACTATCGATCTGGAAACCACCTATCCGGAACTCGCCATACAGGCCAACCAGCGTCCGGCGAACGACGACGACGCACGCCGCGCCGCCTACTGGGCGGTATTTGCAGGCGCGTTCGGCCACACCTACGGGCATAACGCCATCTGGCAGATGCACTCTCCCGGTAAACACGCCATCGCGGGAGTGAAAAGCTATTGGAAAGACGCTTTAGACGTCCCCAGCGCCTTCCAGATGGGATACTTGCGCCGTTTGATCGAGTCGCGCCCGTTCCTCAGCCGTGTTCCCGATCCCCAAATGATCCACTCCGGACAGGGAGAAGGCATCGATTACGCCATCGCCAACCGCGGCGACGGCTACGCGATGGTTTATTTTCC
>CAZFOX010000398.1:0-5501 GCA_964520565.1 uncultured bacterium
GCCTGCCAGCAGTCGGTCAAGAATTCTCGGCGTATCATCGACTTTCTTTTTCAATCCGCCTATGCCTCGTTCGGACTCAAGGAAAAGAACAATCACCTCTCTTTTCTGACCCAACAGGAGGCGCGATGCGCCCGAGTAATCGCCCAGCATTATAAAAACAAAAAGACCATCCTGGAAATCATGGCCGATGATAGTCCCGCAGTTTCGCAATTGAAAGGAACCATGCTGGATTACTTCGGGACATTGCACCAGCAGTTGGATCACCAGTTTAAAATCTTCGACCGGGAAGTGTCGTTAAACAACGAGTTTTCTCATTATTCCCAAGACCTGATCAAGGATCATTTCAAGCAAATCCAGAATAAGATCAAAGATTCCAAAAAGAAACAGCAGTTACTCACCCACATCGTAAAAGCTTATCAGACCCTCCGGCAAAACGGCTTTCTCGAAATCGAGAATGCCTCATCTCTCTCGATCGATCAATTCAATCAAATGCTGCTCGATTTCGACGAACGAATGACGAAACAACGGGAAGAACTTGAAGAGATTCAAAAGATCATTCAAGCGCTGGAGAAAGTGGTCGATTATCTGGAAGCCAGCCTGGGGAAAAGCAAGGATAATCCCCACGACGAATCGCCTCCTGAAAAAAGTTTGTCCCTGCGTATGGCATTCACCACGAAAATCTCCAACCTTCTAACCCGGGTCAAAGGGGGATTCCGCCGCTCCTGATACGGCTGGGGAGGTCTATGATGCGGAAAAACGGTTTCACACTCATCGAATTGCTGATTGTCGTTGCCATCATTGGAATACTGGCCGCTATTGCCGTGCCGAATTTTCTAAACGCACGCATCAAAGCCCAGATATCCCGCGCTACATCCGAAGAACGCGCTATCGCCAACAGTTATCTCATGTACAAACTGGATCGAAGCATGTACCCGCCCCATATCGACGGCGATCTGGCGCAACACCGTTTTGTCACTACCCCGATCGCCTATCTCAGCACGTCGGTCATGGATATTTTCGCCGATCCCAAACGTAAGGACGAATGGCCCTGGCAATGTTGCACGGTGGGACAGTATCACTGCGAGCCCGCCTACTTTGCTTACAACCAGAATTCCAAAGATCCCGTCCGCAGCAACCGCAGCACCGCCTATTTTGTGTTGAGTTACGGCCCCGACCGGGTCTTTGACGGGGAAACCTATAACGCCACCAATGGTGTCATCAGCAGCGGGAATATCATCGCCCCTGTCGAAGGCGAATTCCGTAACGGATTTCCCTACACCCAACCCAATTATTAAAGTGGTTTTAGTCGAGCGGCCAACAAAAAGTGTCGAGTAAAAAACAACGATCCGGCTTTTAGATTGCTTCACTTCGTTCGCAATGACACGAACGTATCGCAATGTCATTGCGAGCAAAGCGAAGCAATCTTATGATGATCCTATTCGCTGCCTGGTTCACAGTATAATTTTTATCCGACAATATTAAACGGTCAGACTACTATCGCTTGCCAGAGATATTTGAATTTCAGGGATCGGCAAATTCTTTCAAGACTCCCAAAGTATTCTACGAGATAAACTCGAAGAATCGCCTAGTCAGAATCTGGAATTTCAACACGGCCGTGAATGTATGAGATCGGGCTATCCCTTTACTTCCCGCTCAATATTTGTTAAATCGTTGAAACTCATCTCTTTTCGGGATACCGCTCCGGACAGCCTGAATGTTGGAATCGCGGCGAGTGGATGGGCTTCATTCTTGGAATGGACTCGGCCAATAAAATCATGAAGATGAATAATCTTTCTCCCAACCAATACAAATGGGCAGTAGTCGCCATGTTATGGACGATCTGCTTTTTTAATTACGCAGATCGCCAGGGTATTTTTTCCATTTTTCCTGTTCTCAAAGAAACGATGAACTTAAGCGAAGTACAATTGGGTTTCATCGGCTCGGCCTTTATGTGGGTATATGCCGGCTCGGGATGGCTGGCAGGCATGGTGGGTGACCGCTTTCGCCGCAAGACGGTCATTTTAAGCGGTTTCTTTTTTTGGTCGTTCATTACTCTCTTGTTCGGTTTCGCCACCGAGTATTGGCATTTGGTGACCTTGCGCGCCATCGAGGGACTCGGCGAGGCCTTCTATTTCCCCGCAGCGATGGCCATGCTAAGCGCCTATCATGGCCGCGATACCCGGTCGCGCGCCATGGGCATCCATCAATCCAGCGTTTATCTGGGGACGGTGGCGGGAGGATCCCTTACCGGATGGATTGCGGATTATTGGGGATGGCGGTATTCATTTTTCCTGTTCGGCGGCTGTGGCGTCATTATGGTTCTTTTCCTTTTATTCTTCTTGCGGGAACCAGAGGATTTGGCCGAATCGGATGAATCGGGCGCATCGTCTCCTCCCGCCAGTGTATTAGAATTATTAAAGGGTATCTTCATTGTATTGCGTATCCCCATGGTTCTTATTCTGATCGTGGTGTTCATCGGAGCGAATTCCGTTGCCAGTATTTTCCTGACCTGGACGCCCAAATTCCTATACGATAAATTTAGTATGAGTTTAACGATGGCCGGATTCAGCGCCACAGTGTACCTGCAGGTGGGTTCCGTCATAGGCGTATTATGCGGGGGAATGCTGGCGGATCGCCTTCGCGCGCGTTACCGGGGTGGACGAATGATGACCCAGTCGTTGGGATTATACGGCGGCGTTCCCTTTATATTCGTTGTGGGCTGGACGCTGCAAGTGCCGATTCTGGTCGTCGCCATGGCCTGTTTTGGATTCTTCAAGGGAATCTACGACGCCAATATCTGGGCGTCTCTGCACGACGTCGTTCCCGCCCAGCGGCGCGCCACCGCCGTGGGAGTGATGAACTCTCTTGGATGGCTCAGCGGAGGCATCTCCGCCGTCAGTATTGCGTGGGCGTCGGAGCGTTTCGGCATGAGCGCCTGCATTAGCGCCAACTCGATGGTTTATCTTTTCTTCGGTCTCTTGCTCAGTGGAGGCGTTTACCTGTTCATGCGGGGCAAAGCCGTGCAATCCTGATATCCTGTTGGTTCTTCAAGGAATGGATAGACTTCCTCTCTTGATCGGTTTTCGTTCTTTAATACAATGAAGAGTACGATTGTTCATTTTTGAGAAATTGTTCATTTTTTTGATCCTCATTCCACTCCCGAATCCGGCAGCCGGATACGAAAGGGATTGGGTGTGATACAAGGAAATCGTCGAAAGAAACAGGGAAATACATGGAGACGTGCGATATCCCTTCATCGGGAGGAAATCGATGAATACCCGCCATGAATTCAATCGCCGGAGTTTTCTTGGAAGCGGATTGGCTGCCGGAACGGCTCTCGCCTTGGCGAACAAAACCGTTTCTGCAGGTGAAAAACCAAAGCAAATTCGGATTGGTGTGATCGGTTGCGGCAGCGTTTCTCATTCCTACCTGCCCCATCTTTCCAAATGCCCCTATGCGGAACTTGTCAGCGTCTGCGACATCATCCCCGAACGGGCGGCGGCGCAGGCGAAGAAATTCAACATTCCCAATCAGTATCCGCATATCGATGCGATGCTCGCCGGAGCGGAATTCGACCTGATGGTGAATCTCACCAACATGCAGGAACACGAACGCCTCAACCGGCAGGCGATTGAGTCAGGCAAGCACGTCTGGAGCGAAAAACCCATGGCCAATTCGCTGGCCGCCGGACAGGAACTGCTCGAAACAGCGCGCCGGAAAGGCGTTCGGATCTGGGGTGCTCCGGCGATGGTGATGAGCCCTCATTTCGCCTTCATGGCTAAAACCCTGGCCGCCGGATCGCTGGGACGTCTGGCGGCGGCCCACGCCGATTACGGCCACACCGGCCCGGACTGGTCGGCGTTCTTCTATGAAAAAGGCGGCGGCAGCCTGCCCGACCTGGCTGTCTACAATCTGACAACGCTGACCGGTCTTCTCGGCCCGGCCCGCTCGGTGGTCGCCATGACCAGTGTGGTCACTCCAATCCGGAAGGTTCAGGATAAAGGGGAGATTAAAGTCGAGGCCGAAGACAACGCCATGGTGCTTATGGAACACAAAGACGGATTGATCTCCCACGTTCAAAGTGGATTCAACTATTTCAATCCCCACGGACACGATGGAAGCCAGGAAATTCGTCATACTGTCTCGATCATTGGAACTAAGGGGAGTATGGGTTTGGTGGGATACGATTGGGATCCCCAGGGAGTCGATCTGGCGACGCGGGACCGGCCGGGGTACGAGCGCCACAATATCGACCGGGGAGAGTTTGTTTGGCAGATGGGCGCGTCCCTGGCGGCCCGGTGTCTGGCGACCGGTGAGGATTTACTTATTACTCCTGAGCATGCCCTGCATGTACTGGAGATTATCCAGGCAACCCGCGAGTCTCAGGAAACCGGTCGGCGGATTCAACTGACTTCCACCTTCAAATGGCCGGTTGTGAGTTCTCATGAATAAAACCAAGAAGATTGTTTTTTCTCAAGGATTCGTAACGATTCTGCTCGTTTGGGGATTATGCAGCCCGGGTATAACCGTTTCAGCCCAGACGGCCCGTTGGAATCCACGCACAACCGACTGGAGCCGAAACCGCGATCCCATTATCGGGGATTGGGGCTTCGATCGTCCCGGTTATCCGAAAGGTCTTTATATTCATGGAATCACCGTCAAGGTTGGCGAGCCTATCCTCAATCCGGTGATCTATGATAACGATGTATATGACGATGTCTTTGATGATGAATGGGCATACGCCATGGCCAGTTTGGGCGAAATGAATCTGGCCGGACTGATCGTTACTCCCGTTTTGACCGATTTTTGGGGATTTTCGCGTCCCGATTGGAAGAAGACAGCCTTGGAATCCCGCCAGAATGCGGAACGCTCTGGGATTCGAATGGATAAAATCCCTCCAATTACCATCGGCACAGAAGCAGAAAGTGAAAAAGCGGGAGAACGGAAGGAATCGGCAGGCGCACATCTCTATGTGCAACTCATCCATGAACAATATCGGCAGAACCCCACTCTCCCAATTATCGTCAATATCGGGGGGCAATCGGCTACACTTGCTTCGGCGTATATTTTAGA
The DNA here is from genome assembly GCA_964520565.1 of uncultured bacterium. GTDB lineage: Bacteria > Hinthialibacterota > Hinthialibacteria > Hinthialibacterales > Hinthialibacteraceae > CAZFOX01. The sequence goes on from CAZFOX010000398.1 coordinate 5,074, forward strand.
CCCTTCCATAGCCGATAAGTGCGTCGTGTATTACACCGACTTAAAAGTGTACAACGGCCATTACCGCTGGGCATCTGAACTCGTGGCCGCTCATTTCCGAGTTGTGAGTTGGGGTGACGATCACTGGTGGATACCCAAGCGCGCTCAGAACGAATGGCGTGTTTTGCCTCGTCCCAAACACGCCGAAGGAAAAGAGAATGATGCGAACAGCGGAGAGTGGAAACTCCTGACCGAGATGAAAGTTCCCATGCTGGATCATATGGTTCGCCAGTTTCAAACACGGGGAGAGTACTGCCAGGGAGAGCGAAAAGGCGATGGGTATCTGGACGGTGCTTTCATGCATGCCTGGCTGCCCGGTTTGTTTGGCGATGCCGATTTGATGAACGTACGCGGCAGCGAAGTGTTGCACGTCACCCGTTTTACCGCAG
>CAZFOX010000399.1:0-5480 GCA_964520565.1 uncultured bacterium
CGGCCATGTATCCAAAGAGACTCCAGGAGCCGCCGCCTCAGAAAAACGGCCTGATGATCCGTTAACGGCCGAAAAAACCTCTTTCGGCATAACCAAACAGCCCGATTGAAACCGCCAAAACCATCGGGGCAGGGGAGAGATTTGTCCTCTTTTTGTTTAAGGATTTTAGATGCTAAGGGCGGCGTTTTTCTGCCCTTGATGTTCGCGGAAAGATGCAGGTAATTTCCGTTTGCCTTCAAGCCAAAACGATATATACTATGGTATATATCACCAGGAGCGCTTCGATGAATACAGCTAAAGTTTTTCCCAATGGACGTAGCCAGGCCGTACGGCTTCCCAAAGACTACCAATTTTTAACGAGTGAAGTCTATATTAATAAGGTCGGAGACATCGTAATGCTTTTCCCAAAAGAAGCCGGCTGGGAAAGTCTCGCCCGGAGTTTGGAATGCTTTTCCAGCGATTTTATGCAGGAGCGCAATCAATCCGACTCACCGGATGAAAGGAAGGCGTTGTGAATCGGTACATGCTGGATACCAACATCTGCATCGAACTGATTCGCCGAAAAGACTCCAACATCCTGAAACGGCTTTCGGCCTGCGGGATTGGTTCGGTAAGCCTGTCGGTTATTACATTATCTGAGTTGGAATACGGCGTTGAAAAAAGCACTCGCCCCGCTCAAAACCGCTTCGCGCTGATGGCTTTCTGCGCTCCGTTTACCATCGCCGTGTTCACAGAAAAAGCCGCTACGATCTATGGAAAAATCCGCGCCTCGCTGGAGCACCAGGGAAAAACAATCGGCCCCTTCGATATGTTGATAGCCGCCCACGCCCTCGCCGATCGTTACGTCCTCGTAACCAACAACGAAAGGGAGTTCGAGCGCATCCAAGACCTGTCCATCGAAAATTGGACAAAGTAAATGCCCATTCGTCCGTCCTGCATTTTCCCGAATAGGAATAATCAATAAAAAAAACCGCTGATACAAGACACGAGGGGATCGATATCTTGAATCAACGGTTGGGGAGGTCTTGCTTTATTGTCTGATTATATCACCTTTACTGTTATGATGTCAAATTATTTTTGTTATTTATTGATTAAAATTGAATCAATTGATTTTTCGCTCTCTTTTTCCTCTTACATCGCCTGTGCGAATGCATGCAGCCCCGCCGCAAATTGGGGGTCTTGCAACTTCTTCAGTGCTTGCGCCTGAATTTGGCGTACGCCTTCCGCCGAGAGCCCCAGGTGGCGCCCCGCCTGACGCAGACTGGCCGGGCTTCCGCTATCCAATCCAAAGCGGCAACGCAGAACGTCCTGCTCGCGGGGTGTAAGCAGATTGAGCGCTTTCGATACCGTGCGTGCGAGTTCGCTCAACCAGACTTTTCCCCGCAACGTCTCGGCTTCATCGATTTCCAATCGGTCCTCGATGGTCTGACCATCCTCGTCTTCCACGTGGATGGATACTGTCGAGGTGCCGAGATTATAGATATATTCGACCTTGTCGGCGGGCATCCCGAGCGCTTTGCCGATCTCATTATACGCCGGTTTCCGTCCGTGACTTTTAACAAAACCGTATTCGAAATTCTTGATCTTCTTCAACGCGCCGACCTTATTGATTGGGATCGTCACCGTTCGCGATTTCTGTTCGATGGCGCGTTGCATATAGAGCCGAATCCACCAGGCGGCATACGAAATCAGGCGGCATTGCTTTCCGGGATCGTACCGGTCGATGGCTTCGATCAGCCCGATATTGCCTTCCTGGATCAAATCGGCCAACGATAAACCCTGATTTCGGAAGGAGATCGCCATTCGAACAACAAATCGCTGATTGGCTTCCACCAGGCGGTCTCGCGCGTTTACATCCCCAATCGCCGCGAGCGCCAATAGGTCGCTCTCTTCCGATGGCGCGAGGGGCCGATGATCGATCCCTTTCAACAATCGTTTGATTGAGATTCCATCGTAAGCCATCTTTCCTCTCCCTACTACCATGATTCAGATCAAGCCAAACCAAAAAATCTCATATCCCTGTATTAAAAGTGGCGGTTTGGAAAGAAAAGTTGGAAAAAAAATCAAAAAAAATATAAGAATTATTTCTCATGTAGCGGCCGGAAGGAATACAACATCATAAATGCATGATTTGTATATATTTACGCATAAACCAATGTTGCGGATTCATCGCAAATATTTCCCGGAATTTCCCCTGGGTCATTTTCCTGAATCTGCTTAACAGGAAGATAAGATTATGATAGTTTGAATAGGATCGTAATAGGCTTCATGAGTTTCGCCTTAAAACCAAGAACCGAATGCAACATATTGAATTATATGAACTTTATTCTTAAACGCCTCATTCCTTGCCACGGATTATGGAAAGCCACCCGGCGATGGGGATTCGATCTGATTTTTATCCTGTGCCTGATAACAACTGAGAATGCTCTCGCCAATCCGGTATGGAAATCCGTGGTATGGCCTCTGGATGAAATCGTTCAAGCGCTCGATTGGCAAAAGAGCAACGATCCCTTATACGAACGTTCGCCTGGCGTACCATTCACCGCTTTTCCCGGACGGCAATACGAATCCGGGAATATACCTAGAGACGATTATTTCCTGCATGAAGATCGCGCGGGTTCGTGGAGCGTCACCGGGAAGATCCAATTTCGATCTACCTCCTCCGGATCGGATTCGCCAATAGGGGCGCTACTGGTGTGCGAACATCCGCATCAAAATGGAACGCCTTTCTTTATGCTTCTATGCCTCCAGGATGAACGCCATCGTAACCGGATTGTGTTGCAATCGGCATGGCGAGCGCCGGGCGAGACGTCGATCCATCTCTCTCTCCCGATTCCTATACCCGCCGGGACATCTCCATCCGAAGATTCCCAACGAGTATTTTTTGTTCGAGTTACGCGAAACGTAAAACATAATCTCCTGTTATCGGAATGGTCGGAAGACAATCGAACCTGGAATCGGGTAGATTGGCGTAACCTGCCCTTGGCCGAAACGGCATCGTATGGAATCGTAAGCAGCGCCACCCAGGAACCAAACCGCCCGGAATCCCTTCTTCTCACGGACGCCCGGCTCGATCCTCCTCCTCCAGTGGCTGTCCGGACGTTTTCTCAACCGCGGTACTCAAACTCCCCAATCGACGTCACGTTACACGTCGATAAACCATCCAACCACAGACAGCCGATAGGAGTCACGGAGACTGTCCCCAATGGATGGACGGTCGAGCGTATCGGCCAACAGGGCGTCCTGCAAAATGATGTGTTATTCTGGACGATTGGCGAAACGGATGAATCGCTCGAACTGACCTATACGCTTCGCCCCACTGCGGCGGCCAACCATGTGGCCGTTTTCAACGGCTCCATCGATTCCGTCCCCATTCTGGGAGACAAATTCCTGACTCCGCAAACTCAGAAGATTCCCATCCGGCCTGGCGTGCACTGGCGTTATTGGACGACGGCGGATGGCCTGCGGGAAACCTGCGGATTGTGCCAAAAGGGAGGCGGCGGGAGAATTTGGATTCGGCATGGTTCCGTCAATCAAATCAGCTGCCTGGATGGATATTCAGTGACTCGCATCCCTTCGCCGGGAGTGTGGGGGCAAATATTCGAGACCGATACCGGGCAAATCTGGTCGTTCGATTCGAGGGGACTCAAACGATACGAAAATGGGGAATGGATATCCTACCCGATACCCGATACGGATTTTTCCCAGGCGGTCATTCTTCCAACGGCGCTGAACCGGGTGATACTCTGCCTCCAGGACCGGTTGGCCGAATTCGACGCGGTAACTCGTAAACTTACTCCGATCCAATCGGTCGAAAAAACGCAGCTCGGGGCATTTACGAACATTATGATATCCCGAAACGGCGATATTTACGTCTCCGGTTTTTGGGGACTGGCCAAAATGGACCGGAAAGGGCGCGACTCGGCAGTGGGAGCCTCCTGGACGGAATACCTGGTTCCCGCCGAATTGGACGCTGCCTTTCTGGGCGCGGTATTGGAAGACGAGGAGGGACGATTCTATATTTCGGCGCTCTCTCGCCGAACTCAAAAGCGCGTCCTGCTCCAGTTCCACGAGGCGGAATGGTCGTTGAAATGCATGGACGAACAGTCCATTTCCGCAGGATGGCCCAGCGTTGAGAATGGATTTTGGGTGTGGAAAACATCGGCGTACTATCCGGTGTTGACCTTTCTGTCCGGTCCTGACAGCCGCCGGTTCGAAACGGATGTATCCCTTCCTTCCCTCACCAGCGTTCAATTGCCCATCCTGGAGAGAGGCTTCCCCGTTCTGTACGAATCGAACCGCTCGTTTTGGATCAGCCTTTCGCCGGGAATCGCCCGGTATGCGGAGTCGGCGTGGAATACGCCCAAAGCGTTAAGCGATCTTTCGGAGCATGTCAACGCGATCTGTGAAGATCCTGCCGGACGGTTGTGGTTTACGACCTTCAATCAACTGCTGCTTTTCCAGGATGAAACCTGGAAACACTATCCATTGCCAGACGGGTATAGCACCTACCAGTGGGAGCCCAATGGATTGGCGTATCTGAAAAATGGAAAACTGGCGATCCGCAATATGAATGACGTGCTTTTGCTCTTCGATCCGGCCGGGGAACGATTCGAGGCGATCGAACACCCTCAAGGAAAGAAAATCTCTCTGATTTTTCCCCGTTCCGACGGAACCCTCTGGGTGCAATGCGAAGATCGGACATCCACCCGGCAAAAATTCGTTTACAGCCTGGAAATCTTCGATGGATCGGAATTTCACCTTTTTTACGACCGGAAAGACCAGTGGAATATCGAACAATTGCGTTATATCCATGAAGATACCGAGGGAAATATCTGGCTGGGGGGAATGGCGGAAGAACGGCTGGGAGTCTACCGGGATGGGAAATACCGGACGCTGGGCGAGGAATACCCCGGCGATTCGGTCATGTGCATTTTCCCCTACGATTCCCGGCGGCTCTGGTTTACTGACCGGAACGCCATTTATGAATACGACGGGATACACTGGCGGACTCTGCACACTCATCTCGATGGGATTCCCTCCATCGTACGCCGCCGCGATGGATCGGTCTGGCTGGCCACCTGGAACGGCCTGTATCGGTACGACGGAAATTCCTGGATCGAGAATTCGGTGGAAGAAGGTTTATCGTCGTTCTGTATCTTCAAAATCTTCGAAGACAGTCAAAACCGGCTCTGGGCTGCCACTTCGCTGGGGCTGAATCTCTACCATCCGGAAGCCGATCCCGACCCGCCCCGCGTGATCCTCGATCCCGACGAGAACGGCGATACCGTGGCGGCCAATGGCGTGGCGAAATTTGTCTTTTCGGGAATCGATAAATGGAAATATACGCCGCAAAACCGCCTGCTTTTCTCGCACCGCATCGACGACGGCCCATGGTCTCCTTATACCGGCGATACGGTCGCGAATTATTCCAATCTGACACCCGGTTCTCACCGGTTCTTCGTCAAAAGCATGGATCG
>CAZFOX010000400.1:0-5473 GCA_964520565.1 uncultured bacterium
TCGCCGGCAGGTTTTCCGCTGTAAATGCAATAGGACGGTTGCCGGTACAGGGAATGCGGTAAATAAAGGGATGGCCGGGACGGCCGCCGTATAACTCCGGACTGTTGATCGTGGGCTGTGGCGCAGGTTTGGGCGTCAGAAAATAGGGCTCTTCCCGATAGGGGGGTGGCGCGTCAATCGCAATCGGAGCCGCGCCGCTGTATATGATTTTCGCGTCGGCCCAGTCGGCGTGATCGTACCCGCCTCCGTCGTTTCCCGTGTATACGGTCAGAACCAGAGACTCAATCCCATCCAAAGAGACATCCACCGTCTTGGCGGGATCGTTGCCTTTCATGAGGCCGCTGTCGAATAGTATCTTGTCATCGCCCGTCGCTTTAAAAACAATGGAGCCTCGGCCTTCCGTTTCATCATCCACACCCACCACGGCGGTAAACTTTTTTGCCTTGCCGTCCAACCGGATGTAGAAAACCGATTTCGCATGCGTTCCGATGCCATCGCCAAAGGTTCGGCCGTTGAGCGTCAGTTCTTTTCCAATGATGCTTTTATTTGCCTGCGCCGTTCCCCAACCGGCGCTCATTTTCGTGATGTCCAGCGAGGATAACGAAACCGTTGTATCCGTCGTACCCCGTGGAACAAAACCGATGGAAACAATACTCAGCCCCAAAACCACAAACAGCCAGCGACGATGAGGAAATACCATTCTCTGCATTCTTGATTCTCCTTTTGATTGCTGTTTTCCAATCCTGTATCTCTCGCTGTGGATATCGATTTGCGTCTTGCGATCCCTATTAATAGACAAGACCCTTGTTCGACATATAAATATCCCCGGACGATTTTAATCCATTCGAGGCATTATAGGTAATTCGATAGGCTTGATCGTGCGGGTAACTCCAGGCTTGCTGATCGGTAAAGTCGGGTCCCAGGCTGGTGATTGTATAGATCGTCCCGCTGGGTCTCCAGGCCGGACGGGGCGATTCCATACCGCTGTGTGGTCCTGCATACTGAAAAAATGCCGCGCTTTTAGGATGAAACCCCCGCGTGGCCGAAGAACCAAAATAAGGATCCATCGGAACGGAGGCCATGTAGGCGACGGGCGTGGTTAATTTCGAATACGTCAGATATTCATTCATGGAAACGCCCGTGACTCCCGGCACGGCTCCGCTGTCGTAATCGGGAACGTACGAACCGGAATCGAGCCGGTACATCTCCATCGCTCCATAAATGGCTTTCAAATCCGCATAAGTACGGGCGAGCATCGCCCTCATCTGGGCGTTTAAGAAATTGGGCACGGCAATCGCCGCCAGGATTCCGATAATCGCCACGACGATCAATAATTCGATCAGGGTGAAACCGTTCTTTGCATCATCCATTTCATTCTCTTTTCTTCGCTCTATACAAATTCGCGCCCATACGATTATTGCATGGGTGGGAGGGATAAGCCATACAACCCTGTATAATCGGCAAACGGATCGCTTCCGGCCGGTTAACCGGTTAACTGGGACATTCCATTCCTGTGGCCTGTCTTAATAGACCATCCAGATACCGACACCTGTCTGGATTTTCTCGTATTCTTCCAACGTGACACTCTCACCCACGCCGCTCTGCCAGCTGCCACCCAGGCGCCCCCATTCATCGACGATGGTTGGCAGGCCATTGGATTCCAGAAGTTCCACCAACAGGCCATCCATATCGTTTCCGATCACAATGGCCGGATTGTAACTTAATTCATTGGATCGTCCGACTAAGGTAAATTCGAATATCGTGGTTTTCCCTTCAAAGGAGAACGAGATGTGGGGGAATAGCACGGCGTCGTTCCCGCTTGCATTCGTGTTCAGCAGAACGTTGTTTTCAATCCGAAAATCGCCGGGATCGATGGAAGCACCCAGCGGGACAGGAACCCATTTATTGCCCAAATCCGTGCGGTTGAAATCGTCTGTAAAGAGAATGGTTTCCGACCCAGCCGCATCGATTTGCATGAGCCGGACATTGTCGACCTGGTTGATCCGGTCTCCATACCGGCGAAATCCGAAACCGCCTGCCGAGCCATCGAGTGGATCGTTTAGCCAAGTAAACGTTCCGATTTTAAAATCGCCAATAATCAACGATCCATGCAGCGCATCCGGATCGATGATGTATTGAAATCGTTTTCCTTCGATGGGCAAAAGGCCTTCGTTTTTATATCGTTCCAATTTATCAAACGTGCGGTCGGAAATCCCCATTCCGCCCGACCAGGCGTCGTTTTTGCGTCCCCACGAGGCGGAGGCAAAGGGATACCCTTCGCTGTCATCGATCATTTCAATCAACAGGCCGAATTGTTTCGTGCCGATGATGACACCGGGGTTGTAACTCGTCTCTCCCCAACGCGCTGTCAAGGTAAATTCAAAAATGGTTTTCTTTCCCGCGAAGGTTAGATTCAGTAGGGGAAAGGCCATCGAATCGACGGCGGTGTCGCCTAACTGATCGCTGTTTAATTCGCCCTGGTATATCTCAATGTCTCCCGGATTGGCTTCCCCTTCCCCCAATGCAACAAACGACCAGGTGTCTCCCAATGCGTCCCGTTCGAACGAATCCGAAAATAGAACAGTTTCGACTCCCTGGCCGTCGACCTGTGCGATCCGTAAATTGTCGAGGGAAAAATTACGGCTTCCGTAATGCCGGAAGGCAATCGTTCCCTGCAGGGGACTTTCTCCCAGCCATCGAAAATCGTTGATTTTGATGGAGTCGACGTATACGGTTCCGTTATACCCATCCGGTTGAATCGCGAATTGGATCCTTTTCCCTTCGAGGGGAATCGTTCCGCTGAGATCCTGCGTGTGTCCCGGAGCCGCCCAAATACCCACCCATAAAATCGCCGCCATGAATTGAAATACCCGTTTGTACAGAACCTTCTCTTTCTCCATGATCGTCTCCCAATATATAAATAGAATGAGGCCATCCTCAATTTCGATGGATTTCCATACTAATTTACTAAATCTTGGACGTTGACGCTATTACGTTTTTACGCAATATTATTATAAAATTACGGCAATCCCCCAATGAAACTTTTATAATTACGATCTAATTTAATTAACAATTTCTATTTCGATCTCTATTCATGATTCATGGGATTGGTTTGTATCCAGGAACGATCGCCCATTCGAAAGGCGGCGAAAAACATGGCAAAACGGCTTCGCATCGCGTTGGATGTTTTTGGAACTTCCTTTATGGAAGATTACCGTATCAAGGCCTATCGTGGAGTGATCCGGTACGCCCGCCAGAATACCGATTGGGAAATCTTCGTGAACGATCAGAGCTTTTCGTTGGCCCATCAATTCATCACCTACGAAGATTTGCGGGGGCTTCGTATCGATGGATTGATCTTCGCCGATCAGAAACACCACACCGGTGCGCAGGTCGCCCGATTGAATATCCCCGCCGTCAACATCAACGGGTACCGGGGAAGCCCCCGGATATCCGGCGTCAGCTCGGACGATCCCGAAGTGGGGCGCATGGGCGCACGCCACTTTATCGAGAGGGGGTTTCGTTCGCTAGCCTTCTGCGGGCCGGGGAATTGGAACTGGTGCCGCCAGCGCGCGGAGGCGTTCGCCGGGGAGGCCCGGCGCCAGGGAAGAACTTGTTCCCTGTTTCTGCCCGATTATCCCGCCGACGACGATTATGAATACGAAGACGACGCCAATCCCCGGCAGCATTGGACGACGCCCGCCGATCTGCGCGGCTGGATCGCTTCGCTCGAAAAGCCGGTGGGGATCATGGGGTGCCACGACCAGCGCGCCCTTCACGCGCTGGAGGCCTGCAAGGATATGAACTTCCAGATTCCCAACGAGGTCAGCGTTCTGGGGGTGGATAACAACCTGCTGCTCTGCGAGGCGTCCGAGCCCTCTCTCTCCAGCATCGATCTCGACCCCATCCGCATCGGCTACGAATCGGCGCGCATCCTCGATCGGATGATCTCCCGCCGGATTCGCAAACCCTGCCGCGGAATCGTCTCTCCCAAGGGGATCGTCACGCGCATGTCGTCCGACATCCTCGCCGTCGAGGATACCGTCCTGGCACGCGCTCTGCAGTTCATCCAGAATCGCAAAACGCAGAACATCGGCGTGGATCACGTCGTGGAGGCGGCGGGCGTTTCGCGCAGAACGCTGGAGCGCCGTTTCAAGGAGCGCATCGGCCGCACCATCAACCGGGAAATCTGCCACCAGCGCATCGAACTGGCCAAGATGCTGCTCTTCGATACGCATTTCTCCATCGACGCCATCGCGATGCAATGCGGATTCCGTTACGCAACCTATTTCTCGCAGATCTTCGAAAAAGAGATCGGCGTCTCGCCGGGGAAATGGAGGTTGCAAAACAAAGGCATTGCCCGAATCGAGCGGCTGGATTGACTTGGGAGACGTATGGATCGGTTCGCAGGGGCGGGTTGGAAACCCGCCCTCTACCCCCCCCTATACAACTTCAACGCACTTGTAGTATTCTTCATGCTAAAAATCCCAGGAAAAACGCTCATGTCCAACGAATCCCCCAACGGCAACGATATGGCTCTTGTTCTCGAATTACTCGCCGACAAGAAAAAATGCAAACAATGGATCGTCGAGATTCTGGTCGACGATTGGGGCTACCCCAAGAAATACGTCAAACCCCTTGTCGGCATCCTCTACCCACTGGTAGTCAAGTTCTTCGGGGGAACTGCGCAACGCGGGGCGGCGCGTTTCCATGAATACTTGAGTGGCAAATTCGCCATCTACGACAAACTCGCCGTCAAAATCGCCAGGGCGCTTGCCTATAAGGTGGAAAGCAAGCAGGTGAAAGACGCCATGCTGGGCGCGCTGCTGAAAGCGCCGGGTGGCACAGACCCCGAAAAATGGAACCTCCTGGACGAATCCACCCAAATCGCTATCCGAGAGTTGGAGACTCTGAACCTATTGGTGGATCGAATCGCCGAGTTGAAGGCCAAAGTCCGCCTGCGCATCCCCCGCTCGCCCATCCAGTTGAAGGAACCCCAAAATCCCCGCCCCTCGGAAATTCTCCCTCCCTATCGCGAATTCATCCCCTTTTTTGAACGTTTCCAGGAAGAACGCGTCTTACAGCAATTCCGGGATGGGAAAGACCTCTTCCGCTGGATGGCCTTGATTGGCGACGGCGGCATGGGCAAAACCCGGCTCGCCATGCAATTCTGCGACGACAGCCAGGATGAACTCTGGCACGCTGGATTTCTGGCCGAAGACGAACTGAAGGCGCTGGTGGATCATCCCCAGTTCGGCGATTGGGAGCCTCTCGTCGATACCCTGATCGTGGTCGATTACGCCGCGGGAAAGCGCAAGCCGCTCGAACCTCTGCTGCGGCGTTGCGCGCGCTACAGCCTGGATTGCGCGGGTCGCCCGGACGCGCCGAGAATCCGGCTGCTGCTTCTCGAGCGCCACGGCAGCATGGAAGGGGGTTGGCTGCATGAACTGGCGAAATGCGGCGGGGAATCTCT
>CAZFOX010000401.1:0-3748 GCA_964520565.1 uncultured bacterium
AGCAGAGGAAATAGAAAGGGGAAACCAGATGGGATTCTTGAAAAAATGGGAGAGGGAAATCCCCTCTCATGGGATTTCCCTCTCGGATTTGATTCATCACTGATGTTTATCTTATTTCTTGGTGATGATGAAATTGACGCCTCCGCAAACCTTACCGTTGATGAAACCGGTCAACGCGAATTCCGCCTCTTGCCCGCTTTGAACGTCCGCCGGTTCGGGATCGATTTCCACTTCGATCTCCCGCTTGTCGCCCGGTTGGATCAGTTGGGGATCGGGCTGACGGATTTTCGTCGTCCAAAGCGGGATTTTTCCTTCGTATTTCACGGGGATCAATTGGCGAAGTTCCAGGTAATACATAGCCGGGGTGTCGGTGGGATTCCAGATGGTAAATTTCACGTTCGCAGGGGAGGATGTCGGCCCGACGTGGCAGTTTTCCTGTCCCTGGTTGTTGCCCGTTTCGATATCTTCCACATGATAAATATCTACCAGAACGCAGAGATGGCCGGTGCGCGGCGGCGTCCAGACCACCTCGGCCTGAGCCGTGCCATGAGCGGGAACGTCGACGTCATCCGTATCGATCTCTTCCCATACCCGATCCGGCTGTCCCACACCGAAATCGGCCCATTTGAACGTAACTCGGGCGCTCTGCGCCGGGAAATCGGTATCGTTGTGAATTGTAGCCCGGATGGTGTATTGTTCTCCGGTGGTCAAGTTGTTGGACGACACCGGATTGTTGCTGGCATCGTAGAGTTGAATCTCCGGATTATTCCAGGTTTCATTCTGTCCCGGATGCAAATGCCACGTGCTGCTCGCCCACTGGCTGTAGGTATACAGATCGATGGGATTCTTGGAACGAACGCGGAAAATATCCACGGCATAGCGCCCGGACGTTCTTCCTTTGGCCATGATATTGACCGGCCCCAATGTGTAGGGAGCAGGAACCTGGATGGAAATATCCTCGACGCCCGCCTGGCCGAAACTGCCAGCAGCCCCCGCGGCAGCGGTTTTCTTCAAGGTTCCATCGAAGTAGATATCCACCTGCTCGGCCTGGAAATTCTTTCCGCCGATTAGAACGTCCTGTCCTTCAATTCCATTATCGGGCGCCAGGCGGTTGATCAGCCCGCCCGTCGCACTGACTTCCATAGCCCCTTCATAAGGACGGTAATTCCGCTTGGTGACGGTGACGACGATGGGACGATTAAAGGGATCGGTCAGGGTAAATTCGGCATAACCGCCCGCATTGGTAGTGCCGATTTTGATGATGTGATTTTCCTGGGTCAGCACGACGACTGCGTTGTTGATGGGATTTGCAGTGGCATCCTCGTTGACCTGCACCACGAAAGCCTGTTCGCCGGTCGAGCCGATTCCTTCCGGATGTTTCACGCGCAGTTTGCGGGGATTCTCTGTCCAAACCGGCATCTCCGGGCAGCCGAAGAGGGTATACATTTCAAACGTCCGCAGGCGGGCATCGCCGTGGGCGAACGACTCCGCTATGTAAATCTTGCCGAACGTGTTGATTTGTCCCATCCGTACGAGAGGCCCCATTTCGAGATCCGCCAAAGTTCGCCCGCTGATGGGCGGATTGGGATCGAACGTAGGCAAGATCGACTTGTAAAGTCCCAGGATCAGAAAATCGTTGGGGGACGAACTGTTTCGCGTCGATCCGATGGTGGCCACACATCCGCCATTAGCGAGGCGTTGAAACGCTTCGCACATGGATTCAGTATTCACCCCGGTTCCCGTCGCTGCAGCGTCGGTTTCGTTGTCGAACCAACCGTTCTTGCAGGCGATACAGAACACCACTGGCGTCAAGTTTCCATTGGTCAGAGCGTTCACGTTGGCATTGGTGTAGTTCGGCCTTCCCCACGACTGGTTGCCGCCGTGACCGTTGAAGGTAATGATAAAGTTCCCGTTATTGATAGCGTCGGTGATATCGCCGTCATCGCCATCCCACGGAAATCCCGGAATACCCGCGCCGGGATTTCCCGCCAGCGTTAACTCGACGGGGATCGCAGTGCCGTTTTCATAACGCAACGGCCCCTGTAGATGATTGCCACTCCGGTTATAGATTCGCTCGCAATCGTATCCCTGGCCATTAAGAAACGTTCGAATCTCCTCGGCCATTTCAATAATACGAAATGTATCGTCTTCCTCTCCGTTGATGGGATCGACGTCTTCGAACAAACAAGCCAGCGAAGTATCGGTGTAATAAGCAGCGGTATTCGGTGGTTCTTTTTCGTAAGCCAGAATCTTATCCACGACGGTTTCCAACTGCGCCGGCGTATCGACCGACAGCCGCCCGATGTACAGGTCGGGGAAATAATCGTTGCCGTCCACGGTGGCGTAGTACAGATCGGTTCCAATCAAGGTATTTCCATGGGAACTGTGCGGTGTTTGATAAACGGGTGGAATCATTTCTGCATCGCCCACCAGAAGAACGTAACTCGGGCAGGGATACCAGCGATCGTAGGCGTTCTGGATGTAAGCCTGCAAGCCTGCCGCAGTAGTCCCATTCTGGATATCGGCGGTGGATACAATCCGCGTGTAATACCCTTTCTGGCGTTTCCAGTTGGATAATTCCGTCAACGGATTGGTTGGATCTTTAGCATCGAAAAATCTTCCATCGGTGATGATGAGGTAATCGCATCCGTTCGGTTCCTCATAAACCGGTTCGCGCTCAAAGCGGTTTGGATTCTTATAGTTGATTAATGAATTTTGTAGCATTTCCTCGAATGCCGCCGATTCACGGCGTTCGTCCACCCGATCGATCTGCGCGGGACGGTTGTAGACGATTCGCACTTCAATATTCGAATAGGCCCGTAATTCATCGGTAACCGGATTGAACTGAATGGGATTGACCCGGAGGAACATGACCCGGTGTCCGCGGATTACGCCCACGTCTTCGGCGCTGAACTCAGCCAGATTTTTCGGATAGAACTCGTCCCGCTGGTAGAGAGGCTTATCGATCAGCAACGCCGCCGCCGTGGTGGCCATGCGGATATTGTGTTCCTGGGCGGGATAAATATTGTAATGCGGCAACGCGATCGATTCCGATTTATAGATTTCGAGCGAGAAAGACACGCCGTAGGGAACTTCGACCATCCGCCCCATAATCGGTAATTCCGGTTCGCCCAGGCGGTCGCGATGCCCCAGCCCGGGAACGATCAGGCGGTGGTACATTACATCGTCCACTTTAAATTCCTTGGCGAACATCCCCGGAATATTGAAATTGACCAGGAGCCCCGAGGTGGTCTCTTCCTTCATGATGCTATCGGATCCCGCGCCTTCTTTGGCTCCTTCCACAAAGGGAATCCAACCCAATTTTGGCTGAATGTAAGGCGTGGGCGTTGGGGTAATCGTCGGTGTGGGAACGGCGATCTTTGTGGGCGTTGGCGTTGCGATCAAGTCGGGACGCACGAGTTTGGGAATCGCCGCCATGAAGATGGCCTTGCTGGTGGGCACTGCCTTCCCGACAAACGCCACATAGCCATTCACCGGCCCTAGAGTATTAACGGCATTCACCGTTTTACCGTCGAATTCCAGGCGTAGAATCTTGTAGCGGGGTTCGGATGGCCATAATCGGGAGATGACATTCTTCCCGTCGATCTCCTGGTAGGCGTTGGTTCCCACCGCCAGTTCTTTTCCATTGGTCGGATTTCCGTCGAACTCGCCGATGGCCAGCGTCACCGCGCCGGATGGGTTGATCTCTTCCGTAAAGGCATTGAATACACTCTTGCCGAGGGGACGG
>CAZFOX010000401.1:3758-5466 GCA_964520565.1 uncultured bacterium
GGGTGAATCCCGTGATAAATTTAATTTCGACGACTGGAGAAATAATTCCCAAAAGATTGAGCGGAACAGTATCCCGCTCATCGTTGAAATTACGCAGGTTACCCATGCTCCCGACAACGATTTCCGGATACCGGTCTCCATTCAGATCGCCGACTTGCAGTTCGATGCCTCCATTACCCCGGAACTTGGTTTTGAATCCCGCATAGGTGGTTCGCCGGGCGATTCCACCTTTGTTGTCGATATCCAAAACGTGAAAGATAGTCTGCGAGGTAGGGCCGTTGGTCTGGCCAACAACCAACTCGTCAAGACCGTCTTGATCCAGGTCACCCGCAGCAACAGTCAAGCCAATGGAAACAGCCTTACCTGTTGAGTCTACCTGATTTACCAAGTTTGCGGGTAATCCGTTGAACTGGCCAACCACTTCCCAGCTGTTGGGCGGCGGATTGCTAGTGTATTGATAGAGGCGAATGACTCCAGTTCCGCCGAATCCCTGCGCGACCGCAATTTGGGGTAATTTCGCTCCGGTAAAATTACCAACGGCTGTTCGAATCTCCCCCCCGTTATACTGAGGTGGTTTTTCGCCCATTGGGAATGCCACAAACGAGCTGCCAATCACTTTCTGGGTTTGGGAATTTCGCACGACAACAATATTGGGGAAAGGCGAATCTCCCAGAACCAGGCCGAATGTGGTTACGACATCCTGAATTTCATCGCCATCCAGATCACCAACCGAGAGATAGGTGGCCCGGCCTTCGCCGCCGCCGATCCGATCCAGAAACGCTCCCGAAATTCCGCTGAAGGCGCGCCGAATGGAAGAGAGCGCACCAATCTCCTGGTTGTAATAGCGGATGTTAATCAAGGTCTGTCCGCCCAATCCCTGCGCCACGATCAGATCGTCGTATACCCAAGGGCCGGTATAGCCTATCGTTGGTGTGGGGGAAGGACGGGGTGTATTCGTCGGTGTAGGCGGCCGGAGAGTCGGAGTACTCGTTGGTGTGGATGTGGGAACGACTTTCGGCGTTTGCGTTGGTGTGGGTGTTTTTAATTCGTCCTTGATCGATTCGGCCATAGCGAAGCGAATTTCCCGGCTGGTCGAACCCAGGTTCAATATTCCGTCGCCATCCAGATCTTCCAGATTGACCAGGACTTCCTCTAAACCGTCCGTATCGTCGCTCTGATTGCGGTCGTGGAGATATTTGATATAGGGCTTGCCGAGAATCTTCCCGCACTCAAAAACGCGAACCGCATGTCCGCCCGTTGCATCGCCCCATGCATTGTCGTAACTGAATACCAGTTCCACATCTTCCCCACTCCGAATCTGTTCGCGAAGCCATTCGTATGTGACAGTTCCGCCTTCATCTTTTAGTGTACTTCCGTGCGCCGAGTAATCGCCGACAGGAAGAGCCTGATTGGGAGTCGTACCCCAGCCGCGCCCCTGATATTTATGCACCAGTTTGTCGTCCAGGTTGTAATCGGCCAGATAGTGGAATTTTCCCTCGATCATCGGGGTGAACCACATTCCGTAACCGCTGCGGCGCGAAGTCACCGACCGGTTTCCATAGGTATCCAGCTGGCCGACCAGTGTATTATCGCCCTTGAGTCCCATCGCGTGATTGTGGGGAACCGAAATCCCGAAGATATCCTCCAAATATTGCAGGCTGTTGGCGATCGCCATGGGGAAACACTGGTTGTAAGCCGTTTGGATATT
>CAZFOX010000402.1:0-5452 GCA_964520565.1 uncultured bacterium
CTTTTAATTCGGGCGTGCAGGTTGGGGTTCCCATATGCGAGGATAGATGAGAGACCTGAGGAATCAGTTCCCGGGCCAATTCGATCTGCGCTCGTAATTCCTTTTCCACTTCCTGAATGTCCCATTTAGATTGCAGGAAACCCGTATTGGGTGGGAAATCGGAACGCTGGCTGGTGGTGGGGAAGAAATGTCCCTGGCGGTCCACCAGGCTAGGTGAATTGGTCAGCGGACCCCACTTCACATATTCCCATTCGCTGGTCAGGGTCAGATGAACTCCAACGTCTATCTCCGGCGTCTCTTTCAGCAGATGAACCGCTTCGTTGAACCAGGGAGCGGGCACCATAATTTCCAAGGATCGAACGATTCCCTCCTTGAAGGTTTGAATGCAGGCGACGTTAGCCGCGTGGCTTGAACCGATATCGTCGCCGCGCACCAACAGGCGGATGGGTTTATCCTGCGCGAGGGCGGAATGGCTTATACCAATGCCCAGGATGGATATGAGCAGAGAATAACAGAGATAGTTTTGAAACAGATTTTTTCCGGTCATGAGAAATATCTCCTCTTCGCTTGATTGCGTGTTAATACAATTCAAAAAGGCAGTTTTCACACCTTGGGTGCATCGCTTTGCTTGGGGGATGGAGGTTCGACGATTTCGCGAATCACATAGGTTTTTTTCTGCTGGCTTTCGTGGTAGACGCGGATGAGCAGTTCGGCGAGCAATCCCATCATAAAAGTCAGCATGCCGGCCAGAAAGAAAAACACCGAAAGGATCAGGAAACCGTTTTCGGAAGCCTGGTCGCCTTCCCATAAATCCTTGGCCACTCGCAAAGCGCAAAGCACGGCGGCGCCGTTGAGAGCGATGCCCGCCATGCCGAAGAAGTGCATGGGCCGGGTCAGGTAGTTTCCCAAAAGCACTAACAGCGGAAGATCGAGTAACACCTTGTAAATACGGAGCAGGGAATATTTGGAGCGGCCGGCTTTTCGGGGATGGTGCCGGACTTCCACTTCGGTAACCCGGGCGCCCGTCCAATGCCCCAGGATAGAGATAAACCGGTGCATTTCTCCGTACAGAGAAACGTCCTTTAAGATTTCGCTGCGGTAGGCTTTCAGCGTACAGCCGTGATCGTGCAGATGGACGCCGGTAACCCAGGAGATCAACCGGTTGGCGAAGCGCGACGGCAATTTTTTCGAGAACCAGGGATCGTTGCGATGACGCCTCCAACCGCTGACAATATCGTATCCCTCTTCGATTTTCTGAATCAATTTCGGAATATCGGCGGGATCGTTTTGAAAGTCGGCGTCGAGCAGGATGATGATTTTGCCCTGCGCGCAATCGACGCCCGCCGAAATGGCGGCGGTCTGTCCGAAATTCCGCCGGAGGATAACGACGCGAACCCGGGGATCGTTCCGGGCAAACTCGCGCAGAATTTCGTCCGAGCCATCCGTGCTTCCGTCGTCGCAATAGATGAGTTCGCAGGTGGATGGAAGCGCCGATACTACCTTGCACAACGCATCGTGCAAGGGGCGTAGGCTTTCCGCCTCGTTGTAAACCGGCAATATTATGGAAAGGTCGGGTCGGATTATTTCGGTCGTCATGTTGGGTGAATACTCTACGACGGGGAATGCGGGAGGTCAATACATCATCCTGGCTAATCTCTTGGCGAAGAGGTATTCGAAGGAGGATTTCTGTTAATAGGATGTTAATAGAATGTGAGAAAGGAACCACTTGCCGGGTAGAAACCTGTTAATAATGGGTGAATAAGAGACCGATCCATCCAGCCGCAATCAATCTTGTTTTTCCACGATCTCCCGCTAAGATACTGAAGTTTGCGAATCGATAACGAACTCCCGAAAGGCGGTTTTAGGGTATGAACGAGGAAGCGACGAAAGAATTACAGAATACAGAATATAAGGATCTGTATGATTTTGAAATTTCTCGTTTTATGGAATTGCTTGCCAAAGATCGCGCTTACGCGTTCCAGCGGTATGGCTGGACTCTTATGTATAGCCTAGAGCCGGAGCAGACTTTTAAGTTAATACAAGAGTTAGGCTGGAAGGGACGTGAAGCATTGGATTTTTATAACTTGGGAGCGATCCAATGTCAGGAAGAAAATTATAAAGAAGCCATGAAAAATTTTGAGAAGGCCGAATCGATGGGATGCAACCGGCCGGAGTTATTTTTCAATATGGCGGTTATTTATGAGGGACAGGAAGATAAAACCCAAGCCAAACAGTATTATCAGAAATATATCGACGCCTCGGAACAGTGGGACGATATTCCGAAAAGTTTGCAGGCCGAACTGGATGAAGTTCGCGAGCATTTAAAGAGTTTTTAACCTATTTCGTTCCGTTTTTAAAAAACCAATCCAAGAACCGGGAAAATCCCCGGTTCTTTTTTTAAGTTTTTCCATAAATTGACGATCATCTGGAAAGAGGAATATTTAGGTAGAGGGGCGTCATAAACTAGATCAAGCAGGGGAGGCTAACCGTATAAAAATAGAAACTTTACTATTGCTTTTGGATTGGAAGCATGCTATGGTAAGCCAAAGTTTGTTGAGAGGGTAGATAAAATTTAATTTTGTTTTCCCTGGGAGGAGCAAACAATTTTTTTCCTGGAGGCTCCTAGGATGCATCCAATGTTTTGGAAATATGCTTATTCTATTTTTATTTTCGTTTTGGTTTTAGGTGGTTCCGTAGAGAATGGTTCGGCACGATCCCCCTATTCGACACTTCAGGTGATCCGGGTCGCCGATTTTGTGAACTATACTCACATTGCCTTGGAATTGTCAGGCCGTCCGAGTTCTGTCGATTTTCAATCTCATAAGTTGGGGGATTATCAGGTATTAACGGTAAAGCTACGAGGGATTCTTCCGGGAGAGTTTTCCAAAGAGTATCCCGTTAAAAGCGATATCCTTCTTCAAAAAATTGCCGTCAGTCATAACGGGGAAACGCTTTCTCTCACAATGCCCTGCCAAAACACGGCCGATCTTCCCAATCTGGTTTGGCATGTCTGGGATGAGATGGTCACCGTGGATATTCCACTCAGCGTACCGAACCAGACGCGAATTCCCTCCATTGAGGAGATCAAGGCTTTCCGGGAAAAGGGGGGGAAAATCGTCATTATCGATGCGGGACACGGAGGATTCGATTCGGGCGCGGTTCCGCGATACGCCGAAAAGCCGTTTTTAATGGAAAAAGATATGACTTTGGAGTTGGCCCGGGTATTGGAGCGCATGTTCGCTCAGAATCCCCGGATCAAAGCGTTTCTGACCCGGTATGACGATTACCTGCCGGTTCCTTTCGGATTGAAGGGAAGGAGCCAGGAGGAATATAAGAGAGAGTCGTTGCGTTATCGCGTTCAACTGGCCAAGGAGTACCTGGGGGATGCGTATATTTCGCTTCATTTAAATGCACCGCCTTCTTACCATCGCAGCGCGCACCAGCGCGCCCGCGGTTATGAGATTTATTACCTGGGCGAAACCCATGCCGAAAACCTGATTAAGAATCCCGATGTGGTCGATCTGACCAACCTGGGCGTTGAAGAACAAAAAATGGGGGGAAATTTATCCAATCTCGTGTTGGGGATGTTGAAGGATAATATCCCGCAAATGAGCATGGATCTGGCCGGAATGATCACGACGGAGATGAGGCGCATCCCGTGGCTGGAAGTACGGGAGCCCTGTATGAAATCTCAGCGGTTTACCGTAATCAAGCAGCTGTTGATGCCGTCGGTGCTGGTGGAATGCCTTTTCATTACCCATCCAACCGAACACGAGCAAATTCGCAGTTCCGCCAATCGGATTCAAATCGCAAGCGCTCTTTATAATGGGATTTGCAAATTCCTCTTTGAACCCTCCGTTCCCATCCAGGTTGCCATTGATTCCAGTAGTATAAAAAAACCGGTGCCTCAGGCGGCTCCAACTATTCCGGTTCAGAAAGAGACGGCGGAGCCGATCCGGCATGAGGTTCAAAAGAACGAAACCGTGGCAGGCATTGCCAGCCAGTACGGTCTTTCCGTGGAGGAATTACGCCGTTTAAATCGTGGGAAGATTGGTGCCGGGAATATAATCCAACCGGGGGACATTTTAACGATTTCCGGTGAGGTGCAGGAAGATGTCCCTGAAACGCCCGTTCCTCCGGCGCAAACACAAAAAGTAGAGACCTATACAGTGAAATCGGGCGATACCTTGGAAAAAATCGCTCGCGATTTCAATACCACGGCGGCTGTAATACGAGAATTAAATGGATTTATGGTGCGAAGTCCTAAAATCTTTCCCGGCGATTCGATCAAAGTACCTGCGATTCGAGCCGTGCGTGTCGTTTCTGCGCGTCCGCAACATCATGCCGTGCGTTCGGGAGACAGCCTGGATAAAATCGCTCGCCAATATGGAACGACAGTAACCCAATTGAGGCAGTTAAATAATTATAAAAGTAAAAATCCATTGTTGCATCCCGGTGATAAGGTTCGAATCCGGTAATCGTAGGAAATCTTTCTTGTTGGTGTTTCCCTTCTGGCGGACGGATTTCCGGGTGGCGGTTACAATTCAACGGGATACGGTATCTCGCCGCATCCGGCCGGTTTTGCTATACTCCCCCTTATGGTTGAGTCCGTTCCCCATCTACAGTATCTGATTTTTTACGTCACTTCGCGATGTAATATGCGTTGCGAGCATTGCTTTTATCTGGATGAATTGAACCGGCGCGAGGAGATGTCGCTGGAAGAAATCGAACGGGTGGCCAAGAGCCTCGCTCCTTTACGATTTCTGCGAGTGACCGGCGGCGAACCATTCCTGCGTAAAGACCTTCCGCAGGTTTTGCACGTTTTCTACCACCATGCTTCCACCCGGCGCATGGGAATCATCACGAACGGTTCCCGGCCGGAGTGGGTGGAGCGGTCTGTCGACCGATTGTTTGAACTCTGTCCCCAATTGAAGATCGATATCGGAGTATCCATCGATGGCCTGGAAGAAGAACACGACCGGATACGCCGATTGAAAGGTGCGTTTGCCCATGCGAAGGAGACGGTCGAAGTTCTGAACACCTGCCGGCAACGGTATCCGAATTTAGTGACGTCGATCGTCATGACGGTGACTGCCCGAAACCAACTCAATTTGGATGGATTGTACGACGAAGTGGCTTCTTGGGGCGTCGACCGCCTGTCGGTGAATCACATCCGGGGGAAATTGCACGATCCAACTTTGCTTGAGGTTTCACACGAACGATACCGGGCGTTCGCGCAGAAATGCGAAGAATATCATCTTGCCCACGACCGTTCCTGGCGGGCGGGTGTCCAACGCGCCAAGAACCGTCTGGCGCGGCAGGCGATCGACCGTGTAGTTCAGGGAGAACGATCCGATATTCCCTGCCTAGCGGGATCGGCGATCGGCGTTCTCTATTCCGATGGTGAGGTAGCGTTGTGTGAAATGCTGGATGAGGATTTACCTCCCCGGGA
>CAZFOX010000403.1:0-5450 GCA_964520565.1 uncultured bacterium
CTGGTTTCTGCTCGGTCTGTCGAGTTTTTGGACGCGCCGGTCACGTTCAATCCGGACGAGCTGGAGCGGGAAAGAGAGGTATGAATCATGAACCGCAAATTCATGCAGTTTTTGATTGTTGGCGCCGTGTGGGGGTTACAAGGCTGCGCTTTCGTCGAAACGAAAACAGCCTCTTCCCTCAATTTTTCGGGACGCGCCTCGGAGTCTTGCGGCCTTCGTCTTGTTTATCAACCTGGATGCAGCACAGTGGCCAACTGGCTTGGCAACCTCGCGTTCGGCCATACGGAATGGTTGGAGTACACGATTGATGACCGCTTGGTGGCCAGGCACGCCGCGTACGAAGGAATGAACGTGGTGGCGTACCTCGATCCGGGGGAACACGCGCTGCAAGTATTTGCGGCGGATTCGGGACTCTTGACGTTGGGGTCTACCTCCAAGAGATTGACCGCCAAATTCTGCTTTACTGTGTTTGACGGGCAAGTCGGTACGTTCCGGGTCAAGACCGTTCCGGGCGAATACGTTCCTGAACTGGCATTCGGCGGCTTTGAGGATATTTGGAGCTGGGCGAGGATCCAATAGTCTGGATCGGTCATGAGACGCGTCACGTTATTTTTTCAAGTTGCGTTCTTCGCGACGATGCTGGGCTGCCAGACGATCCAGTGGGCGCTGCCGGCCGCTGGCGCGTTGGGATACCTCGTGGGTTTCAGCCAAAAAGATGGGGTAAAGCCTACCGGTGTAAAACCGGTTTACACGGTGGATGAAGGCTTGCGCCTGGAAGGGATTCGCGCTTACCAACAATTCGAGTACGTCCGCGCGACGGAGCTGTTGGCGCGGTACCTCCAGAACGGAAACTCGGCGTCTCAGAATCGTTGCGACGCTCACGCTTATTTGGCTGCGTCGTTTTTCATGCTGGGTGATGCGGCTCGCGCCAGGTCGGAGTTTGTGCAGATTCGCCGCCATGACCGGAATTACCGGCTCGATGCCGACGTGTTTCAGCCGGCTATCGTGGAAATGTACGAATCGATTTCTCCCTATTAACAAGAACTTTTTTACAAGGAGGTGTTTGCGATCATGAAAGAGAAGCCTCGTTACCTGACTCGAGACGAAGCCGCGGATTACCTCCGCATCAGCGTGCGCAAACTCGATCAGCTCGCTGCCGATGGAGAAATTCAATATTCAAAAATGGGAAACGGCCGCCGGTCCCGGGTTTTGTACCGGATGGAAGATCTGGATCAGTATATCGAGAATCATTTAGTCCAAATTCAGAGTATCGTTCATCGCATGAACGTGATATGATTATGGACGATCATAATGGAATTCAGCACTTTTTTTGCACAAGTTTTGTTCGTTGGGTATATTCCTGATGCCGGTCGGATGGTCATAAGCATCAAATGGGTGTGCTAAATTTGTGCTGGTTTGAGGTAGAATCCTTCGAAATCTTGCAGTGTCATTCAGTCCTGCGAGATTTTTTATTTTAAATAATTCAAGCAGTTACAGAGAGGAATCCATTGATGCAAGTCCCTGCAAATCTGGTATTTAACGACTTCGGATCAGGCGGTTGGGGGTTCGAGTCCCTCCCGGCGCAGGTTGATTTTAGTTGAGTTACGATGTTCCCCCGATTTCACGGACACGGAGTTAAGAATGTAAACTACCGTGAAAGAAAGGGAACGACATGAACAAGCGCCGAAGAAAATTCCGTCGAGAATTCAGAGTCGAAGCGGTCAAACTGGTAACCCTGCAGGGATATTCATTTTCCCAAGCCGCCGAGAGTCTGGGAATTGGAGAGAATAGGCTCCAGCGATGGGAAAAGCAGATCGAGGGAGCCGGTGAAAAATCAGTTAAATGGATTTTTGAAAAAACGGACGGCCAACTCGGAATACCCCAAGAGGTTTGTATTTCGATCGTACCAAGCAATGGCAACGATTCCATTACGCCAAGTTACCCTTGGGCGTTCATCCCCACTCACATATTCATTTGGAGGAACTTCCGAAACATAAAACAAGTCGGTTTTTGGTGAACCGTCTGCATTAAAGAATCGAGCCACAACAACAGTTCTTTTATTCTTTGCTTTTAAAGTGGCCCCCATTGTCTAGACAATGGGGGCACTTTACATGACGTTCTTTTCATGAAGAGATTTCATGATTCTTCAATGAGGAATTGGGAGGGGATAAAGAATAGGGATGAGGGATAGATCTATCTGAATAGACTGGGGATTTGCGTAATGGGTGATATTTGTTGCCAGTTTTGGTTTTTCAAGCGTTTCTGGCGAATCCATCTCTCTTTCCAAACTTCCGCCGTCTGGCGAGTCCCATCAATTAAGATACCACAAGTGTGATTGTCTTGTCTAGCATCGATTTATCATAACTGCCCCTGCCCAGGATTTGGGAGGCTGGATTCTGCCTCCCAAAGTCTGTCTGTCCTATTCGGGGTTATATCCTAGAACAGTCGAATTCGGATGTGATAGAATACGCTTGGATTTCACGATGGAAGCGGTCTCATCGTGAAGAGGAGATTCCAGTCGCGCGATGCGATACAGAACGTTGCCGCGGCACCCATGCAATTTCGCTCGAGAATTCGACATCCGATTTTGCAGGGATATTCCGTTTGGAGGTCGTAATTATGTGCGAACAATGTACGCGCAGGGAGTTTATAGGAACGGGATTGTCGACTGGCATGATGCTCGCCAGCGCATCCTGGACACACACGTGGGCTTCACAGGCAGTCCCCGCTCAATTCGAGAAAAAAGTGCGGATTGGCGTAATTATCACCGGTACACCCGCGCCGGAGGATCGCGACTGGGGGGTCGGCAACAGCCAGGTCGAAGCCATGAAATCTCAACTGGCCCTGGTGGAAAAGAAACTAGGAAACGTTGAACTCCTCATCGGGCATTCGACCGAACCTCAGCAAACATCCGAATTTCTGGCCAAGGTGGGCTCAAACGCGCCGATCCTGGCAATCAACGTGCGAAACTTTGCCTTAACCGGGGTGGTGAAGCCGATTCTGGACGGGGCGCATCCCATGGCGGTCTTTTCTCTACCCGCCAGTGGCCACGATTGGATGTACGCTCCCCGTTGGCATCGCCAGGGACATCGGGTTACCTTGCTGGCCAGCAGAGACCTGAACGAACTGGAGCGAGCCGTCCGCCTACTCCGGGTGATTCCCATGATGCGGCAAACGCGGATTCTTCTTTTCCCCCCCGCCCGGGGCACGGCGCCGGCCCAATCGCCGGAGGAAGTCAAGAAGCGCCTGGGGGCTGACGTCGTGGCGGTGGAAGAGAAGGCTTTCACCGATATGCTGGACGCCGCGGACGATGCGGAAGTAAAAGCCGAAATCGATGCCTGGACCAAGAATGCCAAGGCAATCATCGAACCGACCGAAGAGGATATTAGAAAGGCTGCCCGGGTGAGCGTCGCGTTGCAGCACCTCATCGAACGGGAAAAAGCCCAGGGGTTGGCCGTGGACACGTGCATGGGCTGGTTGTCCAAAGGGTTCCCCTGTCTGGGATTCGCTCGCCTGCGCGATAACGGCATCCCCGCCGCCTGCGAAGGAGATATGGACTCGTTGCTGACCATGCTTCTGTTCCAATATGCGATCGATCGTCCCGGGTTCCAGGGCAACGCCACCTTCGACACCTCCCGGAACGCGCTTTGGACCGCCCATTGCACGGCGCCTTTGAAAATGGATGGCCCCGGCGGCCAGGATGCGCCTTACCTTCTGCGCGGGCATTCGGAAGTGGCCGGAAGCGGTTGTGTCCCCGAGATTCAATACCGTCTTGGAGAAACCATTACGCGCACCAAACTGGTCAACCTGGATACCCTGCTCGCTTCGACCGGCAAGATCATCGAGGTTCCCGAGAAATCCGTGCACGCTTGCCGAACGCAAATCGTCACCGAAGTTCGCGACGCCGCGAAGATGGCCGCCAACTGGAGCAGTGTCTTGGAGACGGAAGATGCCATGACGCTGCTGCATCGCGTGGTATTTTACGGCGATCACATGGAAAGCGCGTACCACCTCGCCCGCCTGATGGGTATGAAAGTAGTGGAAGAAGCCTGAGCCAATCGGCTCGCGGGCAGCCGATGAGGCGATTCTCTCCGTGGGGATATATTACTGTTTATGTCATATACTAAACATCGTGGAGGTGTGGGAAACAGGCAACCTGTCTACATTTTTTTCATCTAGAAAGCAATCCTTTAACAAAGGATAGTCTTTCATCCCCTGCAATGCACGATGGAAGTCGGATTCATTGCAGGGAGAAGGATCTGCATCTCCATTTGGGCGATAGATTTTTTTGAAGATGGAGCGTGTCTTTTCATGCACATCCTTTTGAGAACCACTCTACCCATAAATGACGCTCCGGCAAAAAGTGTCTGGAAGACAAAACTCAAACTATATCGTGGATCAGTCCCTTGGATCGATCCACGAAATTTTGTGGATCAAATTCACGTTGATGGCTTTTTGTCGTTTCGTCATAAATAACAGACCCTATCATTTAATCCAATCCTCATCAATACCAAAAAATTCACGAATAATGAAGAACTAAATTTTATGCATGAATCAGAGAACGTTCCGTTTGACGGGCGTTCCTATCAGTAAGGCTTCGTTATCCATATTCCGATGGAGATGCAAAGTATACTTTATTCCGATTGGCAGGATCATGAACTCGCTCATGACTATGGAATCTGCACATCCCGGTTTTATACAAACCGCAAATGACGAACAAACTCTTCGGCAACAGGGATTTTTCTCGGCAGACTTACATGTTCATTCGATTTATTCCGAGGATGTGTTATCGGTTCCAGAATTTCATCCGGAATTCATATATCAAAAAGCCAGAAATCTCAATCTGGATTATATCACCATTACCGATCATGACACGATGAATGCATACGATGTTATTGGTTGGGAACGAGAACGGCTGGTGACCGGCGTTGAAATCAGTCTTTTCGATCCGATCCGTGTGGGACACACGCTGCACATCAATGTGTATGCGTTAAGTAAAGTCCAATTCCTGGAACTGATTCGTATTGCGCGGCAGGATCGCAACCTGGAGACATTTATCGGATATCTCCGCGATCAGAAACTGCCTTATGTGTACAACCATCCCTTCTGGTTCGAGCAGGGAGAAAAACCAAACTATCAAATCGTGGAAGAGATTATCGAGCTGTTTCCCGTCGTTGAATACAACATGAAACGCGTCAGGAAAAAGAACATTCTGGTTCTCTGGCTGGCGGCAAAGTATAATAAGGGAGTGATTGCAACAACGGATACGCATATCGGAAAAATCGGCCAATCCTATACAATGTCTCAAGGGACCCACTTTTTGGAATTCTTCCAAAACATACAAAATAGAAAATCGTGGATCGCTCCACAAGATTTGAATTTGGTCAATCTGAATTCCACTAGTGTCCCAGTATTAGTGTCTGATTTTAAAGGATTTACAAAATGCAGTA
>CAZFOX010000404.1:0-5447 GCA_964520565.1 uncultured bacterium
CATCGACCAAGCGCCGGTATGACAGAATAAATCCAGAATCTCCTTCCCTTTCGCCAGTTCCGCCAGCGTGTGCCGATTTTCGGCCTGATCGAAGAAATGCCCCGTTTTCTGCCCGGAACGCACGTCGGCGGCCAGGCGCACGCCGAATTCTTCAAACTCGCACAGTTCGGGCGCATCGCCGAAAACGACTCTATCGTAAAGCGGCAACTCTTCGAGTTTGCGTTTGTCGCTGCTGTTGCGCAGGACAATCGCGGAGGGCGAAAGAGCGCGCTTCAAAGCCTCCACCAGCGGATCGATCAGGAGTTCCATACCGGCGGTGAGAATCTGCACCGCCAGGATTGATTCGTAGCGATCGATCACCACGCCGGGCAGATTGTCGGAATCGCCATAAACCAGGCGAAACGAGCGGCGTCCCGGATAGAGTTGTTCGCGCAGGGCGGCGGCCTGAAGGACTCTCTTCTCGAACCAGTCCACAGAGCCGGGGATTTCATCCGCATCGCGCGACAGGATACGCAACGCGATCAGGCTGTGCGGATTGTAAGTGGCATAGCCCACGAAATTATTCCCATCGTCGACGACCTGCACCAGAACGCCCGGCTCGGGTAAAGGGCTGGGAGGATGAATCTCGTTGCTGAAGATCCAGGGATGTCCCATCTTGGCGCGTTTGCCGCAACGGGGTAAAAGGGGGATTGTTGGGAACGATGTTTCCTGCATGGATGGTTCGACCGACGCAATTTTATCTTTATACTGTGGATATAACACCGATTGAAGGATACACGGTTCCGCCGGGAGATCGGAAGGCGGATGCATAGGAAATAGCATGGAGATTCTACCAAATTGGGAGGCCACTCCCCTAATCGGCGAACGTCCTTACGAGCGGTTGTTGCGAGAGCCGGGCGATGCGGTGGAATATTGTCCACCTTCGCTGTCGAATCTCGATCGCGTTATGGCTGTCCGGCGGGCGCACGTGCAGAATTGCATCGACCGGCGGGCGCTGGCGGAGGATTTGCTCGCTTCGCATGCCCGGCGGGGTGCGCCGGATTCGTCCCGAAAGGCGATTGAATCGCTACGCGAGGACGATTGCTTTCTCATCATCACCGGGCAACAGCCGGGGCTATTGGGAGGACCGCTGTTTACCTTTTATAAAATCCTGCATGCCATCGTTTTGGCGAAACGCTTGACGCGGGAACGGCCGGAAACCTTTCTTCCCGCTTTCTGGGACGCTTCGGAAGATCGCGACTTCCCCGAAATCGCCACGATGCAGTGGCTTTCGAAAGAACGAAAAACCGTGTCGTTCACCTGGCCGGGCGATCCCGCAAGCCGCCGTCCTTACGCGGGTATTTCCATGGGCGAATGTCCGTTAGACGAACTGCTGGATCGAATACGGGACACCACTCATCCCACCGAATTCACCGAGCCGATCATTGCTTCGATCCGTGAAGCTGCGCGGGGTGTCGATTCGTATCCCGATTTTTTCGACCGCTTGATGTGGAGTCTGTTCGCGGATGAAGGATTGATCGTGATTCGTCCCGACGATCCGTGGTTCCGTCGACGTGCGGTTCCTCTTTGGGAAACGGAGATTCACGATCCCCAACGCAGTACAGCTGGCGTGGAGCGCATTGGAACGCTTCTGAAGGCGCGGGGACTCTCGCCGCAGATTCATAAACGCGCCGACCGCGCCTCGTTCTTTCTTCTCGAAGAAGGAGAACGCCTGGCGGTTTCGATTACGCCGGAAGGGTTCGCCACCGAGGGCGGACACACCTATACCGCGAGTGAACTTCGGCGACGGCTGCATGAACGCCCGGAGGATTTCTCTCCCTCGGCGATCCTGCGCCCGGCGATTCAGGACGCAGTTTTACCCACAGCGGCAGCGGTGCTCGGCCCCAGCGAAGTGGCCTATCATTTTTTATTACACGATATCTACTCCGCGCATAAGATTCCCCGTCCCTGCCTCGTTCCGCGATTCGGATTCACTCTGATCGACAAGCGGGAATTTCAGCAGATGGAACGGTATGGATTGCAGCCCGCCGATCTGATGGAATCCACTGCCGCCTTGATGAAACACATCGCGCGGGAAGACTCAGCGGAAGCCTGGAAACCGGCTCGGCGGAAGGCGGAGACCGGATTGGAGGAATTATTCGATATCTGGAAGGTTATCGCGCAGGAGGCCGATCCAACGATCGTTCCCGTGCTCAATAAAAACCGGTTGCGCATTCAAAAGGAATTGGAGCAATCGGAGTCCCTGCTGGTTCGCAAGATCGGCGAAAAAAACCAACAGGTACAACAGCATCTCGATGGGCTTCAACAGTCGCTGTTTCCCAACGGAACGCTTCAGGAACGACAATACAATCCATTCGTATATCTGATGAAGTACGGCCCGGAATGGCTGGTGCAATTCAAAGCGCTTGGCAACGATGCCAAGGATGGATCGCATAGTTTCGTTCTGATTCCCTGACACCTCCTAATTATTCTCAGAATCCCACCTGAAAAATCAGGTAATAGAGAATCGCCGACATGCCGAGGAATATTGTGGCGAGAATCAATACGTTGAAGAGGTTCGTTCTTTCCATTCGCGGTTCCAGATAATAACCCATCAAGGGATAGAGAAGCGTAAGAAGCGGGAAATAGAAACGCAGGTTGTCGATGGGCTGCCAGAGAAGCATAGACGATTGAAGAAAAAATCCAATTCCAAAGAGAATCCAGATTACCCACGTTCCCCAGTTCCCCAGGTGGCGGAGCGATGCGAATATCCCCAGGAACAACAGCGCAAAATGCCCCAGCGTGAATTGAAAGTAACGGTCGTTGGGATTGAACGTTCCTTCCGGTTGAATCCAGGACCAGAAACTCGGCGCATCGAAGACATCCAAAAACGTATATCGGTGGAGAAGACCGAGCACCGGCGTGCGTAGATCGAAAACCTCCTCCCGCGAGATACGCCAGGCCAGTTCGTTGGGCAGGGCGAGCGAATCGGTCAGTTCGACGATCAGGCGCGTGGTATTGGCCGGGAAAGAACGAAAACGAAATTCGCCGCCGCCCTCGTAGGCGGCGATGGGCGATCCCGTCCGTAGCCAGGTATCGATGTAGGAGTAACTGCCCAGAAGGCAGAGCGGCAATCCAAAGAACAGAACCGAATAAACCCATTTTCTCCAGGAAAAGAAGTAAGGGAGGAGAGAAACGATCCACAAACACGCCACACCGGGAAGAAAGAACAGGGCGGTATATTTCATTCCGGTCATCAAACCCAGGCCCAGGCCAAGAACGGCTAGAGTGGGAGTCGCAATAACGCCCGGTTGAATTAGAAAAGGGAGCAGACAAGCGGCCAGACAGGCCAGCATCCCGTCGTTTTTAATGAAAGCCGATTGCAGTAATAAATAAGGTGTGGCCAGCCAGAGCAAAGAAACGGCCAGCGCCGTCACACGCTCGAACCGGAGCGCTTGGCAGGCCGCAAAAAGTCCCAGCGCCGCAAACGCCAGAGCGCACCACTGAACGCCGTACATCCAGCGAATGTCCTGAGTGAAAACGAGCGCCCACACCATCCATAGCTCGTAATTCAAGGGAAAATCCGTCTGCCGCCGGTCGCCGGTGGGATAGGCCAATAGCGAATTCTGCTGAATGTACCGTTCGACGCGGGGGAGATGATACCCAAGAGCGTCGTCGTTAAAGGGAACCGGCCGCAGAACATTGCCGCCGATCAATAGCAGGACGGCTGCTGCGTATCCCAACAGAAGAACGCGTAACCATCCCGGAAGATCCGTCCAGATATCCAGCGCCTGATCGATCCATCCCTCGGAACGATCAGGAAGGTTGGGGAAGATTTTGATGCCAATCATGAAGGAAAGAATCGCGAAATAAATCCCATGCAACACCAACCAGGCCGTGGGGGAACCCAGAAGGCGAAGAACGGAGAGGAGATAGGCCGACGCGACGACAAACGCCAGTTCTCCCAGCCAGGCCAGGAGCATCTTCTGCGAAAGACGAAGCGAAGGAAGCGGCAGCGTCAGGCCGAAGTGCACTCCGAAAAGGAGAAAAAGGTCGAGTAGAAAGAGAACGTGTCCCATTGCAGTATCAACGCCGATCCGGTTCCTGGATCGCGTTTCGCGTCCAATAGGATTGCAGAATAGCCAGGCGTTTCGTGAAAGACAATGGCCCTTGGGTATCCGATTTGGGCCCCTCGTGTTCGAGGCTCCAGCCCGGCCATTCGCGGAAAGCGTGATATGCCCAGCTCCAGCCGTGGGTTTCGAAGATCGAAAGAACGTCGCGCAAGTAATTCAAGCTGCTTTCCTCCGGAGCCCAGCGGATAACGCTGAACTCGCCCACGTAGATCTGGCAACCGGTGCGGGTTTGAAAATCGATGACCGGCCGCATCGCGTCCAGCAATGCGTTTTTATCCCATTGCTTTCCATCGATTCCGCCGGGATAGGAAACGGGGGAAACGGAATTGTAAACGTTTTGATGGGTGAAGGCGAACGGTTCGTAAAAATGGAAACTATAGACCGTGCGCGAGTCGCCGGTGGGTTCCAGATTGCGGAATCCGGACGCCGAGCCCCAGCCGGTGGATTCCACAACAATCACGCGATCGGGATCGAATTTCCGAATGGTCCCGGTCAGGCGTTTGGCCAGTGCGTTCCAGTCGCTGGGAGTTCCGGCGGTGGATTTATCCATATTGGGCTCGTTAAAGAGATCGTACCCGGCGATGACGCCGCCTCGTTTCGCATACCGCTTGGCGAGTACCGCCCAGGTTTCATTGAGAAGATCGTGAAACCGGTAATCTTCCCACAAGCGGCGGTCTTTTTCGCCCGCCCATTCCACCCGTCCCGGCGTTTCGTGAACGTCGAGGATGCATTGCAGCCCTACTTCCTCGCAGGTATTCAGAAACCGGTCGATTTTTTCCAGTTGGCTTTCCTGGATCGTATACGGTTCTTCTTTTTCGCGAAGGTCGCCGTACATCAGCATGAGGCGGAGGGAATTAGCCTTCCAGGCTTCTTTCAGAAAACGTAGATCGTCCTTGCCCAGGCTCAGATTTCCCGTCACGCCTCGCAGAGGCCGCTTCCAGAGAGTTTCCTGGCGCACGATCCCATACCGCTGGCGAAAAGCGGGGATGCGATGGAAGGTCATATAATTGGCGTCGTGATAATTATGCGCGCCGCCGTACGCGGTTCGGGAGAGAAAGATGATATCTTGGCCATCAAATTGAAAATCGACGTATTGGAATCCTACTTTAGAATCGTTTCCGATATGGGCGTAATCGCCGGGATCTTCCAGCAGCGTTTCATGATAAAGCCAATGGCGCAGATCGGTGGAAGAATAGAGGGAGAGGACATTGCGCTGGGTGGGGTTTTGAGGATTGGTGTTGCCGTTGGCCAGAGTCCAATAGCGGTTGGTCTCCGCATCGTGACGGATGCTAAATTTGGTCATGCCGCCGGGAAATTCGATAAAGCCGGTTTGGG
>CAZFOX010000405.1:0-5425 GCA_964520565.1 uncultured bacterium
AATAACGATTCAGAAAGAAATGATAAAAAGAACCGGGCGATGGATCGCCGATCCCTCGCCCGACTACTTTCATTTCAACTTATCGCTCAGAGAATTGGGAAGCAACCGATTACCGGTAGAGTTCCCAATCCGCCGCATCCGACGAACCCCAGAACGTAGAGAAATCATCCGAATAAACCACATTGCCCGCCGCGTCTTTAATAACGACGTTATCGATGGCGGCAATCTGTCCGGCGCGGGTCGAAGCGGTCACACCGGCAAATCCATCGACGCGTTCTTCGGGATGAACGAAATCCCACGCAGCCAGATTAAAATCGCCGATCTTACCGTTTACGGTCGTTCCGTTTGAAGACAGAGCGAAGGGATACTTGGTTTCAAGCTTCCAAGTAAAGGATTGAGACGGTCCCCAACCACGAAGGTCGTTGAGGAACTGGACTTGGGTCAATTCCTGATGGAATAACAGGTTGACGCCGCGATCGTGAGCGCCGTCAATCGCCGTTCCGTTCGGTTGAATGTGCAGAGCCAGTCCGGCGCGGCTGTGATCGTGTGTGGGATTAACATCCCAGGACAGCATGGTCACATCGGCGGAAATGCTGCCGCCGCCCACCAGTTCCTTATCGAACCACAGGTGTTTCGGATCGACGCCGTTGGAAGCAATGGCTAACAGCTGGCCTTCCGCAACCACGTAATAACCGGCTTCGCCCGCTACCCAGCGCTTGTTCAAACCAACCGCCGAAGAGGTTTCGGGAGTGCCGTCGAAGGTATCCGAGAAGACCACCTGGCCGCCCACAGACACTTCGAAGTTATCGAAATAGGTCATCTGGCCGATTCTTGTGCTGGCGGTTACGCCCGCAAAACCTTTGGTGCGTTCTTCGGGATGAACGAAATCCCAGGGAGCGAGATCGATTTTATCCGTTGGTTTCGCCTTGTTGGTGATCGAACCCGAAACGGTGTTGCCCGCGAATTTCAATTCGAAGACGTACCAGGTTCGCGTCGTCCAAGTGAAACTTTCCGCCGGACCCCATCCTCGCAGGTCGTTGAGGAACTGGACGCGGCCGTAATTATCGTGCAGCAGCAGGTTGACGCCGCGGTCGTGCGCGCCGTCAATCGCGGTTCCATTCGGCTGAATGCGTCCGGCAATACCGGCCCGGCTGTGATCCTGCGCATCCGCCCACGACATCATCATGACATCGCATTTCACCGTGTAATCGCTGCCAAAATCCTTGTTAACCCAGGCATGTTTAGGATCGCCGCCGCTTACAGAAGCCGCGCAGAGTACCCGGTTCCCACCGTCATCCACAATCACATAAGCGCCATACTCACCGGCCTTCCAGTCTTTTCCCAGTTGGTAATGTCCCGCCGCCAGAGCGACGCTTGAAAATACGACGGACACCGCCAACACCGCAAATCCAATGCGTTTCATCATAATCACTACTCCTTTCCAAAGTAATACAATGGGTTTATCTCTCTGTTTTTACTCGTCGTATACGGATAAAAATCAGAGGTACTTGTATTTCTTTTTTGGGAAAAGCGGCAATTGAACGGGTGAGAGATACACTCAGTTACTTGAAACCAAGATATTACAAATCAAAATGATTCCCACAGCATACGGCAAACGCCCATCTCACTCCGATTGCCATGATACTAAATAACCTTATTGTTCTGCCTTAAAACCCCATTTTGCTTTCATTCAATCGTTGATTAACGCACGTTGAATAACACACGATGCAATGCATAACTTTAAATGAAGTATGAAGTCCAAGTCAAGCGCAGGTACGTTGTTTCGACAGAATTTTCCCTTAAATGTTCTCTGCTGATAATCAACTGAAAAATTTCAAATCGCTTGTTTTCTTCATGAAAATTATCATTTTGATAAAGCATTTCCCTATTCAAGATAGGGGTGTAACTGTGATTGTTATATAAAACATTATTAATCAATAGATTAAATGGAATCCTTATTCTCGGCACGATCTTCGCTTATCTACCTCCACAAATCATGACCCTTTGTTCCAATTATCCTTGTCCAGAATGCAAGAGAAGGAAGACTTTATCCGATGATAACCTCCCGGCCAACGACGCTAATATCCGATGAAATGGTGCAAGTCCTTGAAAAACTTGCCATTGGAAAGGAGTCTTTTCAAAATCTGACAGGGGTCGAATATCCATGGGAAATCGATCGGAAAACATTCTCCATCATTCGGGAACGCATTATTAATCTCGAAACGGAACTGCGGTTCCATTATCCCAATCGGAACCTCTTGTGCATGGCTACGGGCGACTCGGTCTATTGGCTGGAAGAGACCAATCTGGGCGTTCTGCAGGAGCAAATGGTGCAGACGATACAGAATTTGAATGAAAACGGGCCGATGCCGGTTTGGAAATGTACGACCGCGGAAACCCTTATCAATCATCTTCGGAACATCAAGCGTTTGATCCTGGCCGTGGCGCACGACTCCATTCTTCTCGATCAACTCAAGAACCATCTGGGAGAACGGCACAAGATCGTCTCCCGGGAATTTCAGCTGGCCGAACGAACGATTCTCGATCTAATGAATACTCTTCACGATAATGGATCGAAAATCGGTCACGCACTCAATCAGGATATCATCCTGCTGGAACGCTGCCGGATCACCCAGGAGATGATTCAGCGGGGAGAAGCAACAGAAAAA
The DNA here is from genome assembly GCA_964520565.1 of uncultured bacterium. Taxonomy (GTDB): domain Bacteria; phylum Hinthialibacterota; class Hinthialibacteria; order Hinthialibacterales; family Hinthialibacteraceae; genus CAZFOX01. The sequence continues at coordinate 2,670 of CAZFOX010000405.1, forward strand.
GATTTGGGGTATTCCCAAAAGCATCTTGATGAAGCGATCGAGAGGATTACCGAACGTTGCCGAATGGCATTGCCCACCGCTCCCCTTTTGATCCGTTCGTTGAATCAATTTTGCCGGGATGCCCTGCGGAAGAGTGAAAGCTCGCAGCTGACGCGCGCCAGCCGGTGGGAAATCCTCCTGTCGCTTGTGGAAGATATCCCCGAAGAATCCAAGGCCTTTCTGCAACTCATGTCGCTCGAACGAAACGGAATGTCCCGTTTTGTGGCGTCCCGCGAGAGAGAACTGGGCATCAGCGAAGACGGGCAGAACGCTTTAGGTAAAGCTCAGGAAGCGTCTCAATCCATCGAGAAGCGGAAAGAAGAATCGCAATCCCTTACTCCACCACCGACGGCTACCACCGATCAACCGCGCCGTGTTCGGCGCATGGCGATTCGGGAACGGCATGCCCTGGCCTGACCGGCGGAAAGTCAGATTGCCATCAGATTGACTCCCTGCGTTTCTATGAAACACAGGGATTTGGGATATCCCAAAGGATCGCAAGGGCGAAAAAAACGCCGCCCTTATCACCCATTCCTTTAAAAAGGATTTTTTGTAATCAAGTCTCCGGTATCAGCCGGAACGGGCTCGCAATGACTTAGCGCCTCGTTCGTGTCATTGCGAACGATTCGTGTCATTGCGAACGAAGTGAAGCAATCTAAAAGCCTTTTTGTTGATTATCTCCCGAAGATTTTCACAGACCGCTCTACTCGTTGCCGGATATCAATTTCCATTCTTTAAACGCCTGAACGAATACCATCGCCTGCCGCATCATGCCCAGGTCGTTGGGATGGCAGCCATCGACCGTCCCTTCCCCATCGCTCCCCAGCATCCCAGCGTTCGAAAGCAGGAAGAGGTCGCCGATTCCCTCTGCCGTCAATCGATCGTATACATCGCGTAACCGGCGTCCCATTTCGGTGGGTGTGATATTCCGGACGCTGGAGTCTTCGGCTAGGACAATCGGTGTATCTGGATGCGCCTGGCGCAGTTTTTTCACAAAAGGAGCCACCCGTTCCGATACCATTCCCGGATTCATGTTCCACAAACAATCGAGGACGTAAACGGATGGATCCAGTTCGGCCAGCAAGTCCGCCATTTCCGGTTCCATTTTGCCGCTTCCCGAAAAGCCCAGGTTGATGACGGGCGTATCCAATTCCCGGCTTACGATAGCCGTGGCGGCCAGTCCGGGTCGGGACGCGCATCCCCCCTGCGTGATCGACGTACCGTAAAACACGATTGGTTTTCGCCGATCCCGGGAGGAGGGTACGGGTGTGGAGAGAGTATGTTCCTTCAAAATACCGATTTCTATCGATTTCACGCCGTTATAGAGCGGTAAAACCAGAAGAGAATCCTTTCCCGGAGCGATTTGGAAAGAGGCCGTATTCGTTCCCTGGGTTGGTCTTCCATTCCCAACGAAACCCCACCGGCCTGAATCCTCTCTTTGATAGAGATCGACACCACTGACGCCGGTTGCGGGCATGTGGGGCATGGCAAGATCGTTATCGAGCAGAGTCCAACGGATTTGGATCGAGGGGGAATGGGTGGTGAATCGCAGACACATTCCCGCCGAATCATGGCTTAAGTACCACACCGATTCCGTAACTGTGGTCTTGGCTTTGGCCGGAAGCCGGTCGAAAAACGACTCGGTATCCAGCCAGCCTTTCCCTTCAACCAATACCAGCTGGCCGTCGTACCAGACCGTCTTGCCATCCGGATCGGCTTTCCCGTGTGAGGAATCGATTTCTCCCGCCTGGAGCAGGCATCCCGCCGGAAAGAGAATTCCCAAGACAAATGCAAATGCGAGGATTGGTTTACGGTGAATCATTGAAGTTCCTTTTCAAAAGAAGGATTGATGGCAACCGGTCAAAGATAATCGAAATTCATGGAACTGCAAATACTTCCAGGAATTCGGAATTATTCTAAAGAGGTTCAAAGAATTTCGTGCATTTATTAAATCCACTCTGTCTCCAAAAAAGCCCCTATTTTAGCATTTTAGGAACGCGAATAGGAATGGAATTACGAATATTATTCTGGCCATAGCCAGCGGGGTGATGGAAGAGAAAAGAGAAAAATAGGTTGAGAAAATTTGGGTTCATTCTTACGAATCATGGCTAATTTATAGTATGACTAATCCCCAAGTGTCCTTTTTCATATCACGCCTACTCCCCTTCAAATAAAAAGCAAATTTTCCACTTGACAAAAATACGAACGTTCGTATAATTAGGACAAACGTTCGTATTTTTAGGAGATCCAACCATGTCACCGGTTAATAAAGAAAAGAACATCAAGGAAGAGTTGCTGATCGCCGCCGGGCAAATCTTCGCGGGCAATGGATATGGGGGCGCAAGTATCCGCGACATCATCAAACAAGCGGGCGCCACACTGTCTTCGGTCAATTACTATTTCGGAAGTAAAGAACAATTATACGTGGCAACCATCCGCTATGTATTAGAAGAGAAGATCAACATTGCCAGTCTATTTCGCCGGTATTGTCAAACCAAGACAAAAGCGAAAACCAGGCAGGAGATATCCAACGGCTTATATGAGATAATCCATGATCTGTTTTTTGCATTTTTCGAAATGGATCGTCCTGCATGGTATGGACGATTCATCGCCAAAGCCATGTTGGAATCGGGAACGGAAGCCAACCGCCTGATTGTGGAACTTGTCAATCCCGCGATTGTCGACTTTCAACAAGTTCTTCGTTTCCAATTGCCTCA
>CAZFOX010000406.1:0-5408 GCA_964520565.1 uncultured bacterium
CAATTACGTGTTTAATCTCAATACTGGCTTGAACTCGTTCAGCCAGGACGGATACATCGTCACTTTCATCAAAGTCATTTGCATCCAAATCATTTTCATTCAACCGGCAATCCCGGATTCCTACCTGTCGGCAATACTGCGAGACGGGATCGTCCGATCCGGACGAATCCGTTACCAAATTTGTCACCAATCGGCCATGGGGTTTCACGACTGATGCCGCCTCCCGCCATACTTCACACGTTCCCGTACAATCCACCGCCGCATCCACCTGATAATCCTGCCTTCCTGCTGGTTCTTCCACCCATTGGGCCCCCAGTTTTTGCGCCAGTTTTCTTCGGTTTTCCAGCGGATCGACCGCAATGATTTGCCGTGCACCGCTTAAGCGTGCGTATTGAACCGCCATCAAACCCACCGTTCCCATCCCCCAAATCGCGATTCGATCCCCATACCGGATCTCCGCCGCATGAATGGCGCGAAGCGCAGCGGCGCCTGCGTCGATAAAAGTAGAAAACTCAATGCGATTCGAGAAACGACTCATCGCCAAAACCCGTTTCTCTTCCAATATCTGCCGGTCGGCGTGGAGCATCGGGCCGTAAATCCGGTCTCCCGGTTGAAACCGTGTGACCGATTTGCCGATTTCAAGCACATCAGCCACCCCCCAGGATCGAAACGGTCTCGGCAAATCCTGAGAAGCGGAAGGGGACTTCAAATCCGCCCCGTGCCGGATGCGGGTCAGAACAGTGCGCACTCTCACCTGATAAGGTTCCAGTGGCGAGTCATTCACCGCCGAAATACCAATTTCATCAAAAGACAACCAACCCAGTTCTTTAGCCAATTCATTTCTCCCGGATTCATTAAAATGGCAGACAGCGTTACTCGAAGGCTCTCGCTACGATTGGGATTTTTTATATCCAGACTATACTATTCCCGTTTGAAATCCAGATGTTTCTTGGAGGAAACCGTGTACCCGGCTTTGGGCAAAACCTTTCTGATTATAGGCGGTATCTTCCTGTTGATCGGCTTGTTTTTAACTTTCGCGCCATCGATTCCCTGGTTGGGAAAATTGCCAGGCGATATACGCTATCACGGAAAGACGGTTCAGGTGTTTTTCCCTATCACTACCTGTATCATTCTTTCGATTTTATTCACAATTTTAATGAGTTTTTTCCGCCATTAAGAGCGGTTCACAAAAATTTATGCGGTCATTTCACGTTCCATCTTCGAAAAAGACAATTATTTCTGATGATTCGGCAAAAAGTGGCTTGAAGACGAAACTCACGCTATATCTTGTACCGGTTACTTTGATCTAGCCACAAGGTCTTGTAGATAGAATTTACGTTGATGACTTTTTGCCGTTTCGTCTTTTCTGGCTTTTTCGAATCGCGAATAAGAACGGAATTATGAGAACTACTCTAGTAGTCTGACCGTTTAATATTGTCAGGTAAAAAGCATACTATGGATCAACTAGAGAATCGGATCATCATTTGATTGCTTCGCTTTGCTCGCAATGACATAGAGATACGTTCGTGTCATTGCGAATGAAGTAAGCAATCTAAAAAATCGGATCATTGTTTTTTACTCAACAATTCTTGTTGATCGCTCTACTAGAAAAACTCGAAATCCGCATCAAAACGAAAGTTTAATCAGGAATGGATCTATCCGCATTCGATTATTCTCTGCCACCCGAGCTCATCGCCCAAACCCCAGCCGAACGCCGCGATGGTTCGCGTTTATTGATCGCCGACCGCTGCAAAACATCGATCCGGGAAGGGATGTTTTATGAAGCGCCGGATTTCCTGCAGGAAGGTGACCTGCTGGTTCTGAACGACACTTACGTTTTCCCCGCACGACTTTTGGGCCAAAAACATCCTGGTGGAGCGGCCATCGAGATGCTGCTCCTGGAGCCTTTAAACGGCGCCGAGTGGGAAGTCATCGCCTACCGCGCTTCGCGTCTTAAAGAAGGAACCCGCGTTGTATTCTCGAACTCCTTTTTCTGCGACGTGGTACGCCCGCTGGGCGATGGGAAATTCCACGTACGTTTTTCCTGGGAAGGAGAATGGGATAAGGTGCTTTCCACGTATGGACACATTCCCCTCCCTCCCTATATAGAGCGGAATGGAAACCAATCCACGAACGGCGACCGGGAACGTTACCAAACCGTCTTCGCCCGCCATCGCCGGCCATTCGATTCCGCCGCCGCTCCCACCGCCAGCCTGCATTTCACTCCGGAAATCTTCGAGCGTTTACGCCAGAAGGGAATCGATACCGCGTATGTGACCCTGCGTATCGGTCTGGACACATTCCTCCCCATCCGAGAAGATCGCATCGAAGACCACGTCATCCATTCCGAAGATTACACCGTTCCCGAAGAAACCGCTGAACGAGTCAATGAAACCCGATCGCGAGGCGGGCGGGTGATCGCAGTGGGGACCACAGCCGTGCGTGTTCTCGAATCGGCCGCCTGCGAAGAAGGCCGAATAATACCCGGTGAAAACCGCACACGGCTCTACATTTATCCCGGCTACCGGTTCAAAATCGTTCAATGCATGTTCACCAATTTCCATCTCCCGCGCACCACACTGCTTCTCCTGGTCTCGGCGTTTATGGGAGATGAGTTACGTAAACAAGCATACCAGTACGCCATCGAGAAACGTTTCCGTTTTTATTCGTACGGCGATTCGATGCTGATTTTATAATGGGATTGTGACAGCGCCATGACTCAGCTGCAGCCACGCCGTAATCTCAAACGAATGCTGGAAGATTTACCCATCTCTCGGATCGCAGATCAACGAGACGCCGAAACGTTATGCGATTACGTCGGGCGATGTGTAATTCCCGATCTCCGTCTTCAAGTTTGGGATATTACCGTCGCTTCTCTCCATCCTTTCGCCGTCCGAGGATACGTCTCTACTCCACTGGCTTTGAATGCACTCAAAAAAGCGGCGGAAGAACTTTGGACTTCCTGCAACACCCATGACGTTGTCTCTCTCCCCGAAAACGGTTCTTACTCCTTCGGGCTGGTCATCCGACCCGAGTGCCCCCTGTACGACAATCCGGAAAAAACCAGCCGCGCCGATACCGTATTAGAAGGCGAAACCCTGATCGTCCTGCGAATGGAAGAGGAAAGCGCTCTGATTCATTCCCCAAACGGTTACCTGGGCTGGGTATCTCCAACCGATTTTCAACCCATCGCACCGGAGGAGTGGATAAAACGCATCGCTTCCCCGGATATTCCCGATTCCCGGCTCGATATTCTTACCCAGACCGCTCAAAATTTGCTCGGCGTTCCCTACGTCTGGGGTGGAACGAACGCGTCGGGAATCGATTGTTCTGGCTTCACCCGTCATGTCTATCAGAGTATCGGGATCAATCTTCCCCGCGACGCCGATCAGCAATTTGCCCTGGGAACCATCTCCGCATTGCCCAATCTATTCAGTGGAATGCGCCGAGGTGATCTGCTTTTCTTCTCAGGCGAAAACGGGGGGATATCCCATGTGGGAATGGCATTAGATTCAACCGAATTCATTCACGCGCGCGGCGGGCAAGGGGTCATCGTCACCCGGATCGAAGACGATCCCGAATTCATGCAACGGTTTGTGTGGAGCAAACGAGTTGTGATAGGATAGAATCCACAGGATTTGCCTAATAATATCGCATTTGGGAAGGAACCATGCTCACTGCTATTTCAATTCGGAATTTCAAAAACCTGAAAGAAGCGGATATCGAACTGGGAAATTCCGTCGTGTTCATAGGTCCCAATAATTCGGGCAAGACCACCGCTTTGCAGGCTATCGCCCTCTGGAATATCGGTGCCCAAAAATGGAACGCAAAACGTGCCGGAAAAAAAACCGCACCGGAAAAAAGACCCGGCGTAACTATCAACCGCAACGATCTGATTTCTATCCCTGTTCCCTCCGCCAATCTGCTCTGGAACGACCTCCACGTAAGAAATGTTGATAAAAATAACGGAAAGCAGATAACGCAAAATATCCGCATCGAGATAACGGTAAGTGGAATCAATGAGGGGAAAAAATGGTCGTGCGGTTTTGAATTCGACTACGCCAATGAAGAATCATTCTATTGCCGTCCATTGCGTTTGCCATCCGAATCAGGCGCTGCTCAAAGAATGATCGTTCCACCGGAATCCACCCATATTAAAATAGCTTATCTTCCTCCCATGTCCGGTTTGGCGACAACCGAACCGAAATGGGAACCGGGAAGAATCAGTGTATTGATTGGCGAGGGTCAAACTGCACAAGTGTTGCGTAATCTATGTTATCAAATCTATGACACGAACGATCCTGCCCAATGGAACAAATTGACCGAAACAATTGAAAACCTGTTTGGCGTTCAGTTAGATGCACCTGAATACATCTTCGAACGTGGCGAGATAACCTTACGATATAAGGACATTGGAAAGCCCTGTTACTTCGATCTCTCCGTTTCCGGCCGTGGGCTTCAACAAACTTTATTGCTACTCGCTTACTTATATGCGAATCCCTGTAGCGTCCTTCTTGTAGACGAACCGGACGCTCATCTGGAAATACTACGCCAACGTCAGATATTCAATCTGATCGCAGAAACCGCTCGCCAACAAGGTTCTCAATTAATCGCTGCGAGTCATTCGGAAGTTGTCCTGGAAGAAGCTGTCGATAAAGGGAAAGTGATCGCTTTTGTCGGTAAGCCACACCTTCTTAACAACAGAAAAAGTCAGCTTCTGAAGTCGCTAAAAGAAATCGGATTCGATCAATATTACATGGCCGAACAAAACGGTTGGATACTTTATTTAGAAGGATCGACCGATCTCGCTATCCTCAAAGCGTTTTCCGAGAGGCTCAATCATCCCGCCTTGTCCGATCTAAAAAAACCTTTCGTAAATTATGTATCCAATCAACCCACCAAAGCTGCCGATCATTTTTTCGGGCTCCGGGAAGCTAAAAACGATCTAATAGGATTGGCCATTTTCGATAGACTGGATCGAGATTTGCCAAAACAGGAACAAATTACCTTCCATGAATGGACTCGCCGCGAACTAGAGAACTATCTTTGCATGGAAGATGTTTTAATTGCCTATGCAACCCGCAACGCTGACGATAATTTATTCGGTTTAAGCGAAAGAGAAACCGGCGAGAGAGTTATGCATGAATGTATTCATAAAATTTCGGAAGCTTTTCGCACGTTAAAGAAATCCGATCCTTGGTCTCCCGATGTAAAAGCCAGCGATGAGTTTATGGATCCTCTTTTTGAAATGTTCTTCGAACGTCTAGGTTTGCCGAATATCATGGCTAAAACCAACTATCATGAACTGGTTCAATTCGTTCCCATTGATAAAATAGATCCCGAAATAATTCATGTATTGGATTTAATTCACGAAACCGCCCAAAAAGCGAAACCCCGGTTGGATTGAT
>CAZFOX010000407.1:0-5370 GCA_964520565.1 uncultured bacterium
ATGGATACCGTCATAATAGGGAAGTGCATTTCGATTCCCTGGCGATTGCAGGATGAGATGTATCCGCGTTCGCGGTCTTTCTCATCGTACTGGTAAGGGATCAATGTATCGAAACTTTTCGTGACGTAATCGCAGACCGGCACGATGCCTTCATAATCCAGAATCATGACAAAATCGTCGCCGCCGATGTGCCCTACAAAATCCCCTTTTCTTCCCATCATACTGATCGCTTCGTTGAGCATGGTTGCTAGAATCCGAAGGACGTTATCGCCGCGGCGGTATCCATATTTATCGTTAAAAGCCTTGAAATCGTTCAGGTCGGTATAACACATGGCGACCGGTTCATCCAGAATCAGCCGCTTGGAAGTGAGCTCCTCGATATAAAGCGCGCCGGGAAGACCGGTGAGGGGATTGGATATCTGAAGGCGGATATTACGGCGGATGCTGGTTAATATCCGGGCGGTCAGCAGTTCGTTCGGAAACGGTTTTTCGATGTAATCCTCCGCCCCGGCTTCCAGCGATTTGATTTCATTGGCAATATTCCGCTCTCCCACCAGGATGATCACTGGTTTTGTGTACGTCATAGGATTGTCTTTCAGGTTTTGGGTGATCTTGATGGCTTGTTCGCCCAAACCGTCGATATCGAGGAGCAAGATATGAGGAATATTGGCGAGGATGTGTTCCTGCAATCCTTTCGAAGAGATGCAAGTGTCCACAATAAATCCGTGATGGCGTAAATAGTCGATATAACTCGAATTCTCGCCGGAGTCTGTTACCCCGGCAGCGACCAGAGTTCGGGGTTCATCGTGAGAATGAACCGTATTCGCGAGCGGATCGTTAGAAAAGCTCGACACCGGGTTTTATCTCCATACACGGCTGTTTGAATGCGGTTTCGAGGATGCCGAATTAATAGGGAAGTACTGCCATACTTTCCCTGGCAATTATTACATCGAAAATGGTTTCATTTCAATGGGTTTATATAAATTCGAATCAGTTAAAGCGGTTGTCAAGCGGTTCTCGAAATTATGTTCGCTGCAATTCTCTTTCTCTCTTCGGGAATACCCTTTTTGGGGTGTCTCGAAGCAAGAAAAAGAACGAAATGGGGAAAACCCTTTGATTAAGGGCTTTTTATGGAGTCATCCGTGCTTTGACAATTCGGTGGTTATCGCTATCGGCGATATAGAGATTGCCCTGCGAATCCACGGTCACTCCTTTCGGCCTGCGTAATTGATTGGGCAGATTCCCCGCTCCACCGGCCTGGGCGACCTGTTGCCCCAATGGATCGAACCGATGAATGACGTTCTTTGTCGAGTCGGAAACATAGACGAAACCGTTGGCATCGAGCGATACGTACGGTTCGATCCAGGGAATTTGATCGTCGTTGGATACATTCCATCCCAGGATGGAATACTGCGTCATAAAGATCCCCTGGGGAGTAAAAGCGGCGATTCGGCGCATTCCCACGTCGCAGACGTAAATCCAGCCGTTGGGGCCGACCGCCACGCCGACCGGCTCGCGTAACTGTCCTTTTACGACAGATCCGCCGTACGTTCCATCGCTGTTGAATTTCACGATTCGATGATTGCCGGTATCGGCGACATAGAGAACGCCATCCCGGGATATGGCCAGCCCGCGCGGGAAGAAAAAGGGATCGTTCGCCGGGGGAGTGAGTGGATTTAAGGCTTGTCCGTCGGGAGAATAGCGGTTGATCCGTCCTCCTCCATCCGCCCAAGTATCGGTGACATAGACCGTTCCATCGGGGCCGACTCCGATTCCTCCGTTCGGCCCGTTGCCGGGAGGTTCGACACGAAGATGGCCCAGTTCCTTGCCGGGTCCCGCGAACCAGCCGATAAAATTCAGTTCCTTATCGAAAACCTGAATCCGTCCATTCATCGCGTCGAGAACGTACACTTTGCTTTCGTCCTGCGAGAGCGCGATCCCGCGCGGTTCGACAAATTCCCCATTTCCCCGCCCAAACGAACCGGCGGTTTTAATGGATTGAAGAGGCCGGACGGGTTGATCGTATCCCTGGGCTACCGCTGGTTGCTCTTCGGGCTCCACCAAAGGCGTCCGGGAGTAAAAAAGAACGTACTCCCCGCCGGGTTGGATCGAACGATCCTGCAGATTCCAGACCTGCCGGTAAAGAATGTAATCCCAAAGCATGCGCCATCCGTCGCTGGGTTTCATATTGCGGGAACGCGCATATTCGAACGGCATTTCATGCCGCATGGAGGGGGTGGCGATGCGATCTTGATGGGGTAAGGCCGGGGGCCACCAGCCGCGGTGCGTCAGACGCCGCTTGGTATATTTCCCCTTGGCCCAGACTTTCATGTTGTCTTCCATCTTTAAGTCGACCACCGCGAAAGGAACGCCCGACATCGGCATGCCGGAATCGGAAGAGGACGTCAAATAATTCCGTAAATACCAGACGTACGGCCAGACGGATGTGCCCTGAAAAAAGGCGATGGGTTTGGTCGGATTGGGGGGCATGTATTCCGGCCCCAATTGGACTGCGCCCGCTTTGATCTCGCGAACGACATCGAGCAGACTGGGATCGGTCTGCGTATAGATCATCAGTTCGCGCGGATCGTCGGGGCGGTACATATTCAACTGAAAGGCGGTGCGCGCTTCGTAAACGGCCAGTAATCCCACCAGTACCGCCAGGGCGGAGCGCAACGTTCGGGGGCCGAGTTTCTTCCATAAATCCGCGATGAATACTCCGGCCAGGAGGGCCATCGGGACAACCTGATGAACCATCAGCCAGGGGACTTTTTCTTCCAGAAAAGCATAGATCAAAAGAGAAAACAGCGTCCAATACAAGAAAAAAGTCCGAATTCCATCGGGGCGCAGAGGATTCTCTTCCGCCGGTTTATAATCTTCCGGCTCGCGGAGCACGGCGGGGATGAAGGAAAACAGAGAGGCGAATTTTCTTCCTAACACGATGGCGATCGCGGCGCAAATGCCGATTAACCAAATCAACAGCGCCGGAACGGGCGAGCCGCTTTTCAGCAGAGCGATGCGCCAGTATCCATAGATCGTTACCCAGAAAGCCACCTGGAAAGCCGCGAAATAGATCGGCCCGAATCCATTCCAGGTATATACCAGAAAAGCGAGGATGGAAAAGAGAACCAGAACCGGTTCGTAAATCAGCAAGCGGGGTACGTAATAATCCGGGGGGCCGGGAATGCGGGGATCGCCCTGTTGTCCCATCCAATAAAGCAGGTAATCGACAACGCCCGCTTTCATTCCCTGCGGTGTATATCCAAAATTGGTGAACATGGCGGTATAAACGGCAAACATGACAAAAATGCAGGCTGCCAACCCGGCGTATTGATGGGCGATCCGGGAAAATCCGGAGGATTCCTCCGTCCTGGTTGAGTACCGGTGTCCGAGATAGTCGAACAAGAGGAAAAGCAGAATCGCAATCCCGATCGGTATCACAATCCAAAGTACTACGCCCCAGGATGCGAATCCGGGATGAACCTGCATGAAGTTGTTCCATGCGTCGCGCAGGACATTAATATCGTAGCTTTCGGCGTTGCGTTGCGTCTTTAATAATGTCGCCGTGGATCGGTAATTGGCATGATGGGAAACATAATAGACGAAAGAAAATGCCGCACAGGAAAAGAGTCCGTATAATGCCAGGAGTTTGATAAATGGGGAACGTTCGTGAAAGAGATCCGTCAGGGCGCGATGACGGACTTCTCTTGGGTAGCTGAAATAATAATAAATACCAAAGAATACCGCGTACGATCCGAATGTGAATCCGGTCATATACGAGTTTTCCTTGCAGGTATACATCAACGCCAGTAAAAAAGCCGCTCCTACCAGAAAATGGCTTTTGAGGGTTCGTAAATAATCCAGGGAGAAGAGAAGAATCCCCACGGCAAAGGTTCCCATTGTGATATCGTTTCGGGCGAAGCGGGAAAAATACGTCAGCGTGGGAGAAAAAGCGATCAGGATTATCGAGACCAATACTCCCGTGTTCCCGATATAAGGCCGGAGACGCCAGACAAAATACAGCATCAGGATTCCAAAGCAGGCCTGAGGAAGCCGTCCAACGGCGTCGGTGTCTCCAAAGAGCAGAAAGAAAAGCGCTCCGCAATGATAGAGAAACTGGCCGTGATAGGTTGGATCGTATGGATGGATTCTGAAATCTCCCTTGTATTCCTTATGGGCGTAAAAAGCATGAATGGATTCATCGTGGTGATAGGCCATGCGATCCAAATCGTAAAGCCGCAGAAATGCGCCGAGCAATACGATGAGCAACACGGCAATTCCATATTTCGTCCATTGAATCGAATTTTGTTGGGTGGTGGACATGCGCTATTTCCCGCCTTTTTAAGGGATTTTTCGCAAGGCTGAATTTTTGTGGTGTTTGTCCGATTTGTCTAGTGCCTCTTCATGGATCGGTACGAAGCCTAGAAAGCCTTCCCTATTAATATAGTTCATCGAATGAGGTATGTGTCAAACGGGAAACGATGACTTTCTTTTGCATTTTCATGGTTTGGGTTTTCTATCCTTTTGTAAATATTGAGGTTAAAAGCCTTCGACCTCAAGGCCGACAATTAGAGAAATGCGTGAGAAAATTATCCTGGAGAGAAATTAATCTGTAAAAAACCGTCCGATATACGGATTAACGAGGGGAGAGAATGAAAACGATCCAATTAGAAGGGAATCGTTTTCGGCAGCCATTTGGAAAGCCGGAAAGATAATCCCGCCGCAATGACGAGAATCCAGGAGGAAAATATGTTTCAGACGCTGCGTAAATGGTTGGGCAGGAATTCTTTATCAGAGAGTCCTTCGGGACGGATTGTGGAATGGAAGCCCAAAAGTACCATTCCGGTTTCGCCCCGGTCGCGCCCTTTTCCCAACGATCCCTGGCCTTTTATAGATTCCGGATTGGATTATCTGCCGCCTCCGGGTGTCGATCCTCGCCTCCTGTTTCCTCTTTTACGCCGGTTGAGGGATTATATCCCCGATGTTTCGGCGGGTGTCTGGGCGTGGGTACGGCTATGTTCCACTCCGCTTTCCTATACCTTCGAAGAGGGTTCGGCGGCAGAGCGGGAACGGGCGCGCGGCATATTGCAGCAGCTGGATCGCCGGATTTATGGATTACACAATGAACGGGAACGGGGCATCGATACGCTGGTGCAGGTTTTTTTCCTGTCGGTTTTTACCTATGGGGCTTTCTGCGGAGAATGGGTGCTCGACGACCTCCGGGAACGGATCGATCGATTCATCCCCATCGATCCCGCATCGATTCGTTTTCGAATGAATCCCCAGACCCGCGAATATCGTCCCTATCAAATTCAAGCGGATGGATCGCTTGTGAAATTGAATCCCTCCTCCTTTTTCTATTATGGTTTG
>CAZFOX010000408.1:0-1521 GCA_964520565.1 uncultured bacterium
GAGCCCCGTTTGTTGATTATGGACGAACCCACCTCGAATGTGGACAGTTGGTCGCAGAAACAAATCTTTGATTTATTGAGCGAGATCAACCGGAATTGTACTATTATTGTCGTTTCACACGATCTGCATATCGTTCCGGTCTATGTGACGCGGGTGGCATGCCTGAACCGTACGCTGGTGATTCACCCCACCAAAGCGATGAATGGCGATGCATTAGAAGACCTCTATTATACACCGGTTCAAATCGTCGATCACGAGCATCGGGTGGAATCTTCGACATAACGACACAATGGGCGGGGCACAGCCGCCAATACCAGTCAGGGAATACAAATTGATGGATTTCTTGGAAGCGCTTTGGTCGCATGGATTCATTCAACGGGCGGTCGTCATGGGTCTGCTTGCCAGTCTTGCCTGCGGAATCATCGGCACGTATGTTGTCGTCAAGCGAATTGTTTTTATTAGCGGGGGTATCGCACATGCCGTCCTGGGAGGGATGGGGATTGCCTATTATCTGGGTTACCATCCCTTGTTGGGAGCGATTCTTTTCGCCCTTTTCTCCGCTTTGTTGATTGGAATCATCAGCCTGCGTAGCCGTCAGCGTGAAGATACGATTATCGGCGCACTCTGGGCTATCGGAATGGCGGTGGGTTTGATCTTCATCTCCCGGACGCCGGGTTACAACACCGACCTGATGAGTTATCTGTTCGGCAATATCCTGCTCGTCTCTCCCCAGGATGTCGCTATCGCAGGAATATTGAACGCCATTGTCTTAATTGTGGTCTTTCTGTTTTACAAACCGTTTTTGGCCGTCTGTTTTGATGAAGAATATGCCCGTTTACAGGGTGTACGGGTCGAAGCCGTCTATTTATTGCTGCTCTGTCTCATCGCCTTGACGGTGGTAGTGCTGATCCAGGTCGTCGGTATCATTCTGGTCATCGCCCTGCTGACGCTTCCCGCGGGCATCGCCGGTCATTATGCGCGCAGTCTGGCAGGAATGATGGCGATCTCCATCCTGCTCGGATCTCTCTTCACCACGGCGGGAATGGTTGTATCCTATCAGCCGGACTTGCCCACCGGACCGACGATCATCATTCTGGCCGGTTCGGTCTATCTCCTGTCTTCGGTAGTGAAAGAATGGCGCATTCGGCGAAAAAGAACGGTCAATCCGTAAAAATTCCATCGCCCAGGCTTGTCGAAAGATCGGTCTCGCTCGAAATCTCACCGGAGAATTCTTATCGAACGGCGCTCTGCAATTCCTTTTCGATTTTTAATCTGACCGTGATGGCATTGCTTGTCGTGTATGCCGTAGTTGTCTATTCGGCTCGCCCCCACTTTTATGCCCGTCTCAGCGATCACATCGATCGGATTACCGAGATTCCCGAATTAACCGGTCTTCCGGACGATCTGACGGCGATGGGCGCTGTTTTTCTGGATGAATTCGGTTCTTCCACTCCTCCCCGGAATGGCCTTGTATTAAGCCTTCGGCAGGAAAAAACCAGTATGCTCTTTCTTCGGCGTGGG